>SFER01000111.1 GCA_004557195.1 Bacteroidales bacterium
ACATTCTATTGCAATCATGTCAATGTCCTTTGTTGCCCCGGGATTTCCCCGAAAGCGAGTGCAAAGTTACACCCTTTTCCATTCCCCACCAAATTTTTTCACAACTATTTTTCATACAAAATTAGATAAAATGCCGCTTTTTAGCCTCAACACTCTATAACACTGACTCTTATATCAAATGTTAAATAATGTTGACTTTATGTTGTACAACATATTTTCCGAGAAACACCGGTGTTATTTCGGCAATTTGAAGGAATAACGCCCTTTTTTCTCGGTGGATTTTCCATATTCAATTGCGCGCTGTGAACAACGATGAATGCACGCCAAGCAGCCGACGCAGTCGCCCTTCCATCGAGGCAGGGAGTCAACCATCTCGATATTTCCCACCGGACACGCCGCGGCACACGCTCCACAATGCAGACACTTGGAGGCATCCACCCGATATGGCTTATCACTGATGCCGAAATTGCGATAAAGCGGATACACCAACCGCGACTTGAGCCACGGCATCGAGCCTTTAACGGTTTCGACCGTACAGCGTCGCTCGGCAATGCTAAGCGCTATCTCCTCGACCCGCTTGCGCGCCGCCTGCATCTTGCGCACTGCCACATCGTCAGCATCGACGTCAAATCCGGGCAATAATATATAGGTATTGGGCATCTGCACCGAGAATGCCGCCATACTACCGCTCTCGCCGACAGCCTTCCGCCATATTTCGGCTGTGAGACCGATATCATCGCCGCAAGTGCACACCATATAAATATAGGTGGAAGGCTTCCGCCCCGAAATCTTGAGACGGCTGATAAACCTAAGAACCACCGGGGGTGGTCCCCAGGAATGAACCGGGAACACAAAGCCGATGCGCTCCCCTTCTTTGAGGGTGTAGTTACACTCCCCGGCACGCAATGCGTCGCCTATCATAACCACCTTTTCGCGCAACTGCTCTGCAATGTTTTGCGCCACCCAGAGGCTGTTGCCGGTACCCGAAAAACAGAATATCATAGTCAATGAATCTTTACAAGCGTAGCGCCGAAGCCATATTCTCTGAAACTTGCATCTTGCGCAGTGCAATTTTTATATTTCTTCTTCAACTCGTCGAGGATTGCCTTGCGCAGAACACCCTCGCCCTTGCCGTGGATAAACACAATGCTGTCGCCCTTGTGCTTGATGTGTCGGCTCATCGTCTCGTTGAATTTATCGAGTTGCAGCCGAAGCATATCCGAATTCGACATCCCGGCAGTGGTATCTACGAGCGCAGAGATGTGCAAATCGACCTCAAAAACTTTATTCACGCGCTTCTCGCTCTTTTGCGACACACGAGGCGTCTCGTTTTCAGCCGATTTCTTCTCTCGCATCGCCTCTTGCAACGCCGCGGCATCGATCGGAATCTCCTTGAACGGAGCGTCGTCCTTCACAATGGTGAATGCAAGCACGGGGTTGTCGAAATACTCGTTATCTTTAAAGGAGTGCAACTTATAGAATTTCGTGCCATCGAGCTTGTATTCAACGCTCACCGGCGATTTGAGTTCAAAGGCACTCTTCTCTTTGTATGCGATAAACTGCACTGCCACGCGTTCCATCTCGGGCAGCTGTTCATAGCCAAACTTCTCGAGCAGCACTTGAATGTTCGGCTCCACCACACCATGGTAGCGAGTGTGCCACCCATCGTCATCTTTGGTGAGATATGTAAAATCGAGATAATAGTTGGAATCATTCACCAGATAGGCGTAAAACGAAGTGGAACTGATATGCTTGAGCGACACAGGCTCATAGGCGAGCACAACATTCATTTTGTTGCCATGGGTGGTTTCCACCACCGGGATTTCCTCCTTCTTTGCCTCGACAGGCGCAGGCGAGAGTTTGGATTGCGGATTTTCAACCGGCGGGCGGTCGTAAGCCGTGGGCTTCTCCTTTTTCTCCTCAACCACAACACATTCACGCAAGAACACAGGATTGTCGAACCCGTCCTCATCGGTTACGTAAGCCATATTGCCTTCTATCCTTGATATCACGCCTCCTCCAACTGCGTTGAGAAAGCGCACTTTGTCGCCAATTTTTGCCATTTCTATCTTGTTTTCTATTTTTTCAGATTGCAAATTTACTCGTTTTTCTCAAAAATTAGACACCCGATGCGTGTTATCTTGCGAGTTTGTTGTAATTTCGCAGTTTGAAACCATATTTCGATTTTGCTTTATGCTCAACAACGTAGATGAAATAAGAATCGAGGATTACAATTATCCTCTCCCCGACGATAGAATTGCCAAGCACCCCTTGGAACAACGCGAGATGTGCAAACTCCTCACCTACAGCCACGGCGCGATAGGCGAGCACCTGTTTCGCGACATACCGGCGCTGTTGCCGCAAGGCAGCATGCTGGTGTATAACAACACCCGAGTGATTAACGCCCGTCTGCGTTTCCGCAAACCCAATGGTGGCGCCCTAATTGAGGTGTTCTGCCTCGAGCCACTGGAACCGAGCGACTACGCTCTCGTGTTTCAAACCACAAGCCGATGCCGATGGCTCTGCTTTGTGGGGAATGCCAAGCGCTGGAAGGAAGAGTCTATATCGCAAACCATCTCAATCGGCGAAGAAGAGATTACCCTCTCGGCAACCCGCACCGGGCGCCGTGGCAACGCCTTCGAAATTGAGTTCTCCTGGAATGGCAACGCCACTTTCGCCTCGATTCTCGACGCTATCGGCGAAATTCCCATCCCGCCATACCTCAACCGCGGCACCGAGCCAAGCGACAGCAGCGACTATCAGACTGTGTATTCCCACGTCGAAGGCTCTGTGGCGGCACCTACCGCCGGACTGCATTTCACCGATGCGCTTCTCGAGGAAATCGACCGCCGCGGCATCATCCGCAAGGAACTCACCCTCCACGTCGGCGCCGGCACATTCCAACCGGTTAAAAGCGAAACTATCGGCGACCACACCATGCACACCGAGTTTATTTCGGTGTCGCGCGACTTCCTCATCTCGCTCATCAACCACCCCGGCAAGGTAATTGCCGTGGGCACCACTTCGGTGCGCACTCTCGAAAGTCTATATTATATAGGTGTGATTCTCGAGAGGAACCCCGATGCATCTCACGAGGAGCTCAACGTGCCGCAATGGCTCCCATACGAATGCGACACTGCCATCGACGCTTCTCGCGCCTTGCAAAACATTGTGGATTATCTCGACAGGCACCACACCGACCGCTACATCGGAAGCACGCGCATTATCATCGCCCCCGGTTACCGATTCCACATCGTTGATGGAATCATCACCAACTTTCACCAGCCGCAATCCACATTGCTACTTCTTGTGTCGGCATTTGTTGATGGCGATTGGCAGAAAATCTACCGATACGCCCTCGACAACGGCTTCCGCTTCTTGAGCTACGGCGACAGCTCTCTGCTACTCCGCTAAAGCGATTTGAAATAGTGGTCGAGAAACGCCAAAAGCGCTATCAGCAGCACCACAAACACTATGAGCATCGGATACAACTTGCGGTTGATTCGGTGCTCAGATAATTTGTACAACTCCTTGAGGCTCACCACATCACCGCTCAAGCAACGCTCGGCGATAGAGCGCAACGGCTCCAATTCGGCAATTGTGTTGTCTCCGACGATTTTATCAAAGAACTGCATCACCAATTCGCCATACTGACGCACCATCTCCTGCTCCGACACCTCCACAGGATTGTCGTCGGAAGCGATTATCATCACCTCTTTCTCGCAGTCGTAATACACATTGTCGAGCGATAGTGCAATTGGTTTTTCAAGACACAGCATTTCGTCAACGAGGCTGCTACCCAATTTCTTTATCATGAGTTTTGTAACAACCCCGCCACTATACGCTTCTCTAAGCGATTGGACCTTTTCCATTACTTTCAAATTATTAGTTATACGGCACAAATATAACAAATTATTCAAATAAAAATCCCAAATTCAGTCTAATTTATTATTGCTACGATTTATTTCACAAATATTGTTGCTTGGTTCATTTCTTTTAATTAAATTTGCCTTGCAATCAGATTTGTTTGTTGCAACTTTAAATTGTAGAACCATAACCACTTATTTATGAAGAAGAAATTGCTTCCAATCGTGAAAAACGACCCCTGGCTCGAGCCATACGCCGACATCATCGAGGGTCGCCACCAGGATGTTGTGAGAAAAGAAGCCGAGTTGACCAATAACGGTGCAATGACGCTTCAGGATTTCGCCAACGGGCACAAATACTACGGGCTGCACCGCACCACCAAAGGATGGGTGTTCCGCGAATGGGCACCTCACGCCGTCAAAATCTACCTCGTTGGGACATTCTCCGATTGGGAAGAGCGCGAAGAATATGCCCTGACCGCAATCGGCAACGGCACATGGGAAATCACCCTTCCCAAGAGCGCATTGCGCCACGGCGACCTATATAAATTGCAAATGCACTGGAACGGAGGCTCCGGCTCACGCATCCCGGCTTGGGCAACACGCGTGGTGCAAGACCCCGAGACATATATCTTCTCTGCCGAGGTGTATGCGCCCACTCGCCCTTACAAGTTTAAAAACAACGACTTCAAGCCCAAGACAGCGCCGCTGCTCATCTACGAGTGCCACATAGGAATGGCGCAAAACGCCGAGCGCGTGGGCACATACGAGGAATTTCGCACCAACATTCTGCCGCGCGTGAAAGCCGACGGCTACAATGCCATTCAAATCATGGCTATCCAGGAACACCCATATTACGGCTCATTCGGATACCATGTCTCGAGTTTCTTCGCCGCCTCGAGCCGTTTTGGAACGCCCGACGACCTCAAGCACCTCATCGACGATGCCCACTCGATGGGAATTGCCGTGATTATGGATATCGTCCACTCCCACGCAGTGAAAAACGAAGTTGAAGGTCTCGGCAGATTCGATGGCAACTACGACCTGTATTTCTATGGCGACAGTCGCCGCGAACACCCGGCTTGGGACTCTCTCTGCTTCGACTACGGCAAAAACGAAGTGCTCCACTTCCTCCTCTCCAACTGTAAATTCTGGCTCGAGGAATACAAGTTTGACGGCTTCCGTTTCGATGGCGTAACCTCCATGCTCTACTACAACCACGGTCTCGGTCAAGCATTCGGCAGCTACGGCGACTACTACAACGGCGGTCAAGACACCAACGCAATCACCTATCTTTCTCTCGCCAACATCCTCATCCACCAGGTGAACAAGAACGCAATCACAATTGCCGAGGAGATGAGCGGTATGCCGGGACTCGCTGTGCCGGTGAAGAAAGGCGGTATCGGCTTCGACTATCGCATGGCTATGGGAATCCCCGACTACTGGATTAAGATGATTAAAGAGAAAAAAGATGAAGACTGGCATCCTACATCCATATTCTGGGAACTCACCAACCGCCGCGCCGACGAGAAAACAATCAGCTATGCCGAAAGCCACGACCAGGCTCTCGTGGGCGATAAAACAATCATCTTCCGCCTCATCGACTCCGACATGTACTGGCACATGATGGTTGGCGACGACAACTACATGGTTGCTCGAGGAATCGCACTCCACAAGATGATTCGCCTCGTAACCGCCGCATCGATCAATGGCGGATACCTCAACTTCATGGGAAATGAATTCGGACACCCCGAATGGATCGACTTCCCGCGCGAAGGGAACGGCTGGAGTTACAAATACGCTCGACGCCAATGGGACCTCGTTGACCGCGAAGACCTCAAATACAAATTCCTCGGAGCATTCGACAAAGCGATGATTCACCTCATCTCTAAAATACGCCACTTCGAGAACCTTCCGGTTGTGAAACTCTGGGACAAAGACGATGACCAAGTGCTCGCATTCATGCGCGGCAAATACCTCTTCGTCTTCAACTTCAACTACCAGAAATCTTTCACCGACTACGGGTTCCTCGCTCCCGAGGGCGAATACTCGCTTGTCCTCGACACCGACAACCCCGACTTCGGCGGATTCGGTAACGTGCAAGACGACCAGCCACACTTCACTCGCCACGACCCGCTCTACGAAGACACCGGCAAAGGTTGGCTCATGCTCTACCTCCCCGCACGCTCGGCACAAGTACTCAAACTAAAATAGAACGAGGAAACAACCTCACACTCTCTAAAGGCTACCCAACCGCACGGTTAGGTAGTCTTTTTTTTGCAAATAAATTTGGAAAGTAAGCCGCTAAACACTACCTTTGCAATGCAAAGTCGCTTGAAAAAATACACGTTTCGGCGCAAAAGTCGCTTGAAAAAATACGCTAAAACCATTTAACACATTATATATAAGGCATTTATGAAACTAAAAAGAAAAAGCATGCCAAAAAGCCCTCTCTTTTAGCAGAAAAACACCACTTCATCACCCAAAAAGTGCAGTCCTCAGCACAAACCATCGACACCAAACACGCCGCTCGAGCGCTCCGAGTTCTATGATTTTCCCACTTTAAATCGCACCCCGTAAGTGGAACGCGGCTATCCCGCAGCGCAGTGCATAAGCAGTGCCGGGTGAAGCAATCAAGAACACGGATTAAACGGATTACACGGAAATGCATCGCTGCCGCTCGCGCTTTGACTGAGATGATGACCAAAGGCGAGGTAATCCGCCACCCCGGAGGTGGTGGCAGGCTGTCCCGCTACACACGACGTCCCATCTCCGCCAAGGCGGAGACGATGACAGCCAAGAACGAGACACCACGGCGCGAGCGTCAGCGAGCCATCCCGAGTGCACAGAGTGCTCAGAGTTCTCCGATTGCTTCGCTGACGCTCGCCACCTGCACACCGCGCTGCTTACGCAGCGCCCGCACGCGCCCAGCGCGTGCCGCCACACGCCTCCGAAAGCCACAGCGTGGCGTGCCTGTCCATAACGACCCCGCTCTTACGCAGTTGAGCGGGGATCAGTGCAATATAGTATAGAATGCGTGCCAAAGGTACGCCCCAAGAACCCACAATGCGTTAAAATCAGGTTAAATCGCCAAAATTGTCGCAATCTGCACGCACCCCACCACACCCCGCACTATCTTTGCAAACAAAAATGCCTATTGGCCC
>SFER01000112.1 GCA_004557195.1 Bacteroidales bacterium
TGGCGTTTTTGACTGCAAAGTTCGCAATCAAAAACGCCTTGTGAAAGCCGGCTTAGTTCGGATGGCTACAGTCATTTTTTTACAGCCCGAAAAGATACCGAAGTTGGACCACACCACGCTGCGCCCCTCCGAAATCATCTTCGCTGCAAAGATAGCATTGAAAAGGCAGTAAAATTTGGTTAAAACACCAATTTCGGCACAGAATGCACAAAAACTTATCATCGAAGCCTTAATTTTGCAGAGGAATAATACAGAAAAAGCACTGCCGCGCGGGTGGTGGCAGTGCTTTTATAGGTTTGTTATCGGCGATTAATACGGGATGCGGGAATCGCGACCGGTGCGTTCTTCCCACAGCTTCGCATAGACGCTGATGGTCTCAAAATAGTTCTTATCCCAGGAATAGTTGTTTGCGTTGGCATATCCGCGCTCCACCATAGCGAGGGTCTCCTCGGGATTGTCGTAGATGAAATTGAGAGCCTCCACAACGCCTTCGGGGCTCTTATTGTCAAGGCAAATGCCTCCATCGCCCATCACTTCGGGGATGCATGAGTCGTTGAACGCAATTACAGGACAACCGGCTTTCTGCGCCTCGATAATCGGCAAGCCGAAGCCCTCGTATTTCGAGGGATACACAAGAGCCAAAGCGTTGTTGTATAATTCATTGAGACTTCGAGTTTCCACGATACCGGTTTTCAGATAGGATGAATGTCCGAGGCGTGAATCGAGAAGTGCGCGTTCGTGCTTCGTGAGACCTCCACCACCGGTGAGCACCAACGGCAATCCGGCTTGCGCGCACGCTTCTACCACAAGTTCAAAATTCTTGTAGTGCGGGTTGCGTGCTCCGACATAGAGCACGTATTGCTGAGGGGCGAATGGAATGGGGAAATAATTTTTACCACCGTTTAATTTCTTGAAAGCAGGGTCAACACCATTATGGACAACAGTGATTTTCGACTCGTCTATTTCGGGAAGATAGTACAACAAGTCCTTCTTTGTGTTCTCCGAGACGCAAATTATAGCGTCGGACTTGCGTATTGCGCTCCATTTCTGGGTTTTGTGCACTATCTTTCGGGGTTCTCTTACATATTTCTCATAGATAAAATCGTGAACCGTTGTTACATTGAATGATTTAGGGTTTCTGTCAGTCCTATAATAGGTAGAATGGAAAATGTAAGGCGATGTGATTTGTGAATTGCAGAAATTAATGTAGCGTTTCAACATAAGCCCTGTCGATGAAAGCAAATCCACATAATTTTTCGGGTTGATTGCAAACGTCTCGCGAATCACATTATTGGTGGCATCGTCATACTCCAAAAATCTCACATACAAGCGCTTATCTCTGGTCATCCTCTTAATGAGGTTTTTCCAGAGAATAGAAATGCCTCCCGAACGCTGCAAGGAGAAAATAATGTTGTCAATAACACAACTAATCATTCGATTTTAATTTTTAACACTCCGCAATTATGCCAAGATGTTTTTAGAGTTTATTAAAAAGGGCTAACTATTAGACAATTTAGTACTAAATAAGCATAATTTGAGCCGCAAATGGGACTCGAACCCATGACCTTTTCGTTACGAATGAAATGCTCTACCAACTGAGCTATGGCGGCTGGTTGTTTTACCTTGCAAAGATAACACTAATTAATTCAAATCCATAGGATTTTTGAAAAAATTTTAAATTTTCTCGTTGATTTATCCCGATTTGAGATATTCAGCGATAAAAATAGCGGAGCAATTATTGCCGAAGCCGGAAAAAGGGTGTAAATTTGTAGTATGAGTAGCAATGTAAGAGAAACAGCAAGGAAGATACGGCAATCGCTCCTGGGGAAGTACCCCGCAGGCGAGGCTGACGCTATGACTGCCATCATCTTTGAGAAGGTGATGAACTATTCGCGTGTGGATATGATAATGCGCGAGGATAGCGAGGTGCCGGAATTTGCCTCCGCCCGCATCGACGATGCCGTGGCGCGGCTGCTGCGCAATGAGCCGATACAGCACATCTTCGGCGAGGCGCGTTTCGCCGGACACACATTCAAAGTAACGCCCGACACCCTCATTCCGCGCCCCGAGACCGAGCAACTCGTGGATATGATTGCGGGGGAAAACACCGCGCCCGACTTGCGCGTGCTCGACATCGGCACCGGAAGCGGATGCATCGCCATATCGCTCGCCATTGCGATGAAATGGCCGCAAGTGAGCGCAATCGACATCTCCCCTGCAGCCCTCGCCGTGGCGCGCGACAACGCCAAGGCGCTGCGCGCTCGGGTGGCGTTCTCGCAAGCCGACATCCTCACCGCCGTGCCCGAAAAAGAGTCGCTCGACATCATCGTGAGCAACCCTCCATATATCGATGAGCAGGAAAAACAAGCTATGGATGCCAATGTGCTCGACTACGAGCCTGCCACCGCGCTTTTCGTGCCCGACGACAATCCCCTACTCTTCTACCGCGCCATTCAACGCTATGCCATGACAGCATTGAAGCCCGGCGGAAGACTCTACTTCGAGATAAACCCGCGCCACGCCGCCGAGATGAAGGAGATGCTCGCTCAAGCGGGCTGGCGCGACATCGATTGTATGCGCGACTTCTACGGCAGGGAACGATTCACATCATGCACCAAACCAACAGAGCAATGAAGAAACAACGCACCCCCGAAAGCGCCTACATCGAGGCTGCGTCGCTATGCGTGCGCGGCGAGCAGTGCAGCCGCGACATCCTCAACCGCCTCCTCAAGTGGGAAATCGACAGGGATGATGCCCTCGCCATCGTGGCAACGCTCGAAAAAGAACGGTTTATCGACAACCGCCGATTTGCCGGAGCCTACGCCCGCGACAAAGCCCATTTCCAAGCGTGGGGCAAAGGGAAAATTCGCTACCAACTGCGCATGAAAGGAATCGAGCCGCAGATTATCGACGAGGCGCTCGAATCTATCGACACCGCCCGCTACGACGACGGGATGCGGCAGGCAATCCTCGCCAAAGCACGCTCGATGGCTTCGCGCGAACCGATGAAGGCGCGTGCGGCGCTCTACCGCTTTGCCGCTGCGCGCGGTTACGACTTCGATAAAGCCAAAGTTATCATAAACCAATGCCTCAAATGCGACGATGAAATGGAGTGAGATAACCACATCGATAGCCGACCTGTTCATGCCGCGCCACTGCGCCGTGTGCAGCAGGGTGCTTAGCTACGGCGAGAAGCATATCTGCGTGGAATGTCTCACCGATGTGCCGCTCACCCGCCTGCACCGTGTGAAGTTCAACACCGTGGAGCAACTTTTCGCCGGCAAAGTGCCTGTGGAACGCGCATCGGGCATATTCTACTACTCGAAAAACAGCCCCTACGACAACATCCTCTACGACACAAAATATCACAACATCCCCGACCTGGCGCGCTATGTGGCACAGACATTCTCGCTCGAGCTCGCCGACGACGGCTTCTTCACCGGCATCGACGCCATCGTCCCCATCCCGCTTCACCGCCTCAAGCACGCCGCACGCGGCTACAACCAGAGCGAACATGTGGCTCGAGGATTCTCCAACACCTCCGGCATCCCGGTGCTCAACGCCATAGTCGCCACCCGCGAGCACTCCACCCAAACACGCAAAGGCGCCTTTGAGCGCTGGCAGAACACGCGCGACATCTTCGCCCTCGCCCCCGGAGCCGCCGAAGCCATCGAGGGGAAGCACATCCTCGTGGTTGACGATGTGATAACCACCGGAGCCACCATCGAAAGCGCAATCAGCACTATGCTCCCCGTTCCCGGCACTCGCTTCTCGGTCCTAACCCTCGCCGTAGCCCACCACTGGTAATAAAACTAGCCGAGGATGGGTCCTCGGCTATGGGTTGGGTATTGGGGGGTTGGTTATTTTGCGGTTAGGGCTTCGTGCATGCTCATTGCGGCTCGGCGCCCGTCGCCCATGGCGAGGATTACCGTGGCGCCGCCGCGCACGATGTCGCCTCCGGCATAGAGGTCGGGGAGCGAGGATTGCATGGTGTCGTCGTTTACCACGATGGTGTTGCGACGGCTGATTTCAAGTCCGCTGATTGAAGTGGGGACGAGCGGATTGGGCGACACGCCCACACTCACAATCACCAAATCAACAGGGATTTCCTCGATAGCGCCGGGGATGGGCACCGGGGAGCGACGTCCCGAAGCGTCGGGCTCGCCAAGTGTCATTTTCTGCACTCGCATCGCCCTCACCCTGCCGTTTTCGTCGGCGAGGTATTCCACAGGGTTGTGGAGGGTGAGAAATTCGACACCTTCTTCTTTGGCGTGCTTCACCTCCTCGGCACGGGCAGGCATTTCGTCCTCGCCGCGACGATACACAATCATTGCGCGGTGTGCGCCCATGCGTCGTGCTGTGCGCACCGAGTCCATGGCGGTGTTTCCGCCACCAATCACGGCTACGTTCTCGCCGAGGAGCACCGGAGTGTCGAAACCTTCACGACCCGCGCCCATGAGGTTGATGCGTGTGAGATATTCGTTGCTGCTCATCACACCGATGAGGTTTTCGCCGGGGATGTTCATAAATCGGGGCAATCCGGCACCCGAAGCCACGAAAATTCCATCGAAGCCCATTTCGTGGAGGTCGTCGTAGGTGAGTGTCTTGCCGATTACGCAATCTTTGACAAATTCCACACCGAGGGCACGCAAGCCGTCGATTTCGACATCGACAATCTCGTTGGGGAGGCGGAACTCGGGGATACCGTATTTCAGCACGCCGCCAATCTCGTGGAGCGCTTCAAACACCGTTACGGCATAACCGCGCTTCGCCATATCACCGGCAAACGAAAGTCCGGCGGGACCGCTACCCACCACAGCCACTTTCTTGCCGTTGGGTTGCGGCTTCTCTACAGCCGCATCGGCGGCATGGTTGCGGGCATAATCGGCAGCAAAACGCTCGAGATAGCCGATAGCAACAGCCTCGTGTTTCATTTTGAGGTGGATGCAGCGGCTTTCGCACTGTTTCTCCTGAGGACACACGCGGCCGCACACAGCAGGGAGCGCCGAAGTGAGTTTGAGCACTCGAGCAGCCTCGAGAAACTCACCTCGCTCGATGTTCTTGATAAAGGAAGGGATATTGATATTCACCGGGCAACCGGTTACGCATTGCGGATTAGGGCAGTCGAGGCAACGCGACGCCTCGAGCAGAGCCTGTTCCTCGGTGAGCCCCTGGTTCACCTCCTCGAGGCGGTGAGCAACACGGTATTCGCCGGAAAGTTCATTCATTTTCACACGAGCGATAGCAGAACGCTCTTTAGGCGATTTGGACTTGCGGAGTTCTTCGCGCCAAGCCGCATCGCGGCTTACATCGGGAGTGTTATTCTGTTTCATTTCTTATTATATGCTTTCATGCGTGTCATCATCTCATCAAAATCCACCTTGTGGGCATCGAATTCCGGACCATCGACACACACAAACTTGGTAACGCCGTCGATAGTGATTCGGCAAGCGCCACACATGCCGGTGCCATCCACCATGAGCGGATTGAGCGAACACATAGTTTTAATATTATATTTCTTGGTGAGGAGCGCGACAAACTTCATCATAATGGTCGGACCGATAGTAACCACCATATCGACCGGTTCGCGATTTATAATCTCCTCAACGCCGGCAGTAACGAGGCCTTGTTTTCCGTAGGAGCCGTCGTCGGTCATAATCACCACCTCGTCGCTCGAAGCGCGAATCTCGTCCTCGAGGATGATGAGTTCCTTGGTGCGCCCGGCGAGAACGCTCACCACCTTGTTTCCGGCAGCCTTCATAGCTTTGACAATCGGCAACAGTGGAGCGACCCCCACACCGCCACCGCAGCACACTACGGTGCCAACTTTCTCGATATGAGTGGCTTGTCCGAGCGGACCCACCACATCGCAAAGAGAATCGCCGGGATTCAAGGCACAGATTTTATTAGTAGATTCGCCCACCGCCTGCACCACGAGAGTAATGGTTCCTGCAGCGACATCGGCATCGGCGATAGTGAGCGGTATGCGCTCGCCATGCTCGCAAGCGCGCACAATCACAAAGTGTCCGGCGCGGCGCGACTTGGCAATGAGCGGAGCCTCAACAACGAGTTTCACCACCTTTTCGGAAAAATATTCCTTACTTACAATTTTATTCATAATTCATGATATTTTCTCAATAAAGTAGCAAAGTTACATCAAAAAGATGACAGAATCAAAGAAAAAGTCCAAAAAACTTCACACACCTGATTTCACACCTCCCCGATTAATAAGCACATAAAAATTTGTGATTATTATGATTGGTATCAAAAACGTGAAAACAGTTATCTTATCAATACAGAACCAAATAAATACTAAACCATAATAAAATGCGAATCCCACAGAATATGTCCACAGAATGATAATGACAATTCTATTTATCCAATCTCTTTTCGAGTCAAATAGTAATGAACAAAATAGCAATATGACCCCGATTGACAATCCTAAAATATCAAAGTCATCATTTCCTTGATTTAGTGCACAATATACACAAATTATGAAATGTAACACGCACCACAATTTTATTAGGTGTACCCCTCTGATGATACTACAATTCCTGGTTTTAGTCAGATTTATCCTTCTGTTATTATAAAGCTTGATATAATCAACCAACAGAGAAATGGATGCTAATAAATTTAGAATTACGATTGCAGAGATTATACATTTAATCGTAATTATCACTATTTTTGCTTCACCTGCAATAATAGGGGCAGAGGCAAGAAGATATGTAATGTGAACCGATGAAATGGAATATATGCATAGAACAATACTCGCAGATATTCTTGCAACTAATGACTTGGTTACTAAAAAACCTAATGCAAAACAAATTAAAATCATTAAATAGCAAACGTCAAATACATTAATTTGTTTTTCAATAGGATATTAATAAGATGATAACAAACTGGATGCAGAACCATGCAAGTGTGATTTTATGTCTCTTTCTAATTAGCATATACAATATAATTAGGGATTGTTTTGTCGTATTGTTTCGAATGTGTTAGCAGGGGAAAAAGGATGC
>SFER01000113.1 GCA_004557195.1 Bacteroidales bacterium
AATTAAGGGTAATTTCCGCATCAAAGGGATACGAACAACCAACCCCGTTGCCGTGGGCGACGAGGTGGAGATTTCTGTAAATGCCGATGGTGTGGCATTTATAACGGCTATCTCTCCGCGCAAGAATTATATCATTAGGCGTGCTTCCAATCTCTCGAAGGAGTCGCACATCCTGGCTTCCAACCTCGACCAAACTTTCCTCATTGTGTCGCTCGTAAATCCGGTTACATCGCTCACGTTTATCGACCGCTTTCTCGCCACTGCCGAGGCTTACAGCGTTCCGGCGGTGCTGGTGATTAACAAGTGCGACACATTTGACGACGAACTTGTGGAGTTTGCCGACGCGATGAAATATCTCTATAACAGCATCGGTTACGAGGTGAGGATGGTGTCGGCAGCCACCGGCGCAGGCATCGATTCTCTTCGTGAAATGCTCGCCGGCAAAACCACTCTGTTTGCCGGGAACAGCGGTGTGGGGAAATCGACTTTGATTAACTGCCTGATTCCCGGGCTGAATTTGCGCACCGGCGAGATTTCCTCCACTCACCACACCGGGATGCACACCACCACGTTCAGCGAGATGCACGATCTCCCGGGCGGAGGCATGATTATCGACACTCCCGGAGTCAAGGGGTTCGGCACTATCGATTTTGATGTGAACGAGGTGGCTCATTATTTCCCCGAGATTTTCCGCGTGAGCGCCGACTGCCGCTATGGCAACTGCACCCACACCCATGAGCCGGGTTGTGCCGTGCTCGCTGCTGTAGAGAATTGCGACATCAGCAAGTCGCGCTATGCCAGCTACCTGAGCATCCTCGACGACGGCAAGGAAGATAAATATCGCAAGCCATTCTAAATCACCATATTATGAAAAATTCTGTTTCTCGACATCTTCTATTTGTGCTAACTCTCGTTTTATCCTTTTCTGCTATGGCACAGTCGCATATTTTCAAGGGAAACTCCACTTCTTGGAGTAATATCCTTTACACCTATGATGGAAAGTATATCTATCAAGGCAATTCCACTTCGTGGAGCAAAATCCTTTACACTTTCGACGGAAAACATGTGTATAAGGGAAATTCCACTTCTTGGGGCAACATCCTCTATACCTTCGACGGGAAGTATATCTACAAAGGGAACTCTACCTCGTGGAGCAACATCCTCTATACCTTCGATGGGAAGCATATCTATCAAGGAAACTCCACTTCTTGGAGCAAAATTATTTACACTTTCGACGGCGACAGGTTGTATAGCGGCAACTCCACCTCTTGGAGCAATATCCTTTACACCTTCGATGGGCACATACCATTTCCGGTGCTCATGATGGTGATTTAGTCGCTTATCGCATGAAGCGCGGTGCGGGGATGTAGATTCCGAAATTAAGTCCGAAGTTCCAGTTGCTCGACGGATTGCTCAGATAGTTGCAATAGGCGCTGAGCGACAAGTTTTGGAATGTGAACACAAGCGATGCTTCGCCCATGTAGTTGCTCGAGAACCAGCCGTCCCATTCCGGTTTTCCACCCAAGCCTTTGGATAGCATGCGAATCGGTGTGAAATAGTAGAACTCGGTGCGCAGTTGCAAGTTGTCGAGAATTTTCACAATCGGAATCACTCCTGCCGCTGCAAACGAATTGGAGCGGAATGCTGTGTTGAAATAGTTCTCGGTGGATGGAGTGGGGGTGAATGCCGGCGCTTGCACGAGCATTGCGGTGTAGTTGTTTTGCAATCCTTTGGTGGAAGCCACGACGTCCCATTTTCCGCCAAGCACAAACATTTTTGAGATTTGCCAATATTTGCTGCCGGTGAGCTCGGCTTGCCCCCAGTAGCAACGCTCATAACTTGTGCCGTAGTCGATTCCCTGCGACATGTATTTGTAGTCGCCATACACACCCGAGATTGAGGCCTCAAAGTGGAAGCCCGAAGTGGGATAGTTGCTGCTGTTGAGCGTGTTGGTCGAGAATTTCGCTTCGATTTGCCCGAGTCGGTAGTGGGCTTCGTCTTTTTGTGTCTTTGCAAAATCCACTATGTTGTCGGGGTAGAAGAAGTCTTTAAGGAAGCCGTATCCTACGGTGAGGTCCATTTTCCAGCGTCTGCCGAGAGCCAAGCCGTAGCAGGCTTTCACGAAATTTTCCTGCTTTAGCACGAATGTCGGGTGGTCGAAGTCGTAGAACAACGCGTCGTTTTCGTAAAATTTGTGGCGTGTCATCACTCCGGTGAGCCCGATGCTCGATGGTGTGTCGGTTCCGGGTGTGAATTGGGCATTCACCACTCCGGCAAGGTAGCTCTGTCCGAGCCATCCGCTTATCGACGCGTCGAATGAGCGGAAACTGAGGGTGCGATATGCCGCCGAGAGGTAGAGCATACTGCTTGTCGATGACGACACGTAAGCACCGATTGCGGCTGTGAGTTTGTTTTTCATCGATGATTGCAACCCGAGGCTGAACATGTCGTTCTCCTTGTTGTATTTGGCTTTGGGGAGCAAGTCGTCGATTTTGCCGTGTGAAATCACGCGGTAATAGGCAATTTTCGCCTCCTCGGCGGTGATTGTGTCCCCCTCGTCTTTCACGAAGATACCGCGGATGTAGGCGTTTTGCGACGGCGTGCCGCCTTCCACCTTCACCGAGTCGAAACGGAGTTCGGGGGTGCGGCTTTTGAACACTTGGCGGCGCAGAGCCACGGTCGATGCCGGCACACGGCGGTGGATGCGGCCTTTAATCGAGTCGATGAGACTTATTGCCTTGTCGTAGCCGATTTTGTATATCGCCTGCGCCTTCGGGAAGTCGAGGAGCCCGAATTCCTTGAGTTTCACATTGATTTTGATGCCTTGAGCCGAGGGGATGGAGTCGTCTTGCGGCTGCATAATCATCGCCTCAATCTGGTCGATTAGGTTGTCTTTGTCGATTGCGCTTTCGCCCGACGACACATCCACGCCTATCATTATCGACGGCGCGAAGTCGCTGCGCATCACATCTATCGGGAAATTGTCGTAGATTCCGCCGTCGAAGGCGTAAATCCCGTTTATCATTATCGGCTTGAAGACGATAGGGAACGACATCGACGCTCTGATAGCGTCGCCGAGGTCGCCTCGCGAGAACACGATTTTCCGCTTGTTATACACATCGCTCCCCACACAGCGAAACGGCACGAAGAGCGAGTTGAAATCGCCTCCGCATTGCGCTGTGTAGGGCGCGAATAGTTCCATAAAGGCAAAATTCATGGGCAGCGGGTTGATTAAGCTCTTGGGCAGAATGCCGCTGCTCACTTTTATGCTGTCGTGCACACTGATGTTGAGGCTCAATAGCGATGGCTTGGGCGCGGGCTTGTTGAAGTAGTACACCAGGTTTTCGTCGATTTGCCCGGTTGACCAGTTGGCAAATCCGGGCGATTGGAGCAATGCCATCATCTCCTCGGGAGAGTAGCCCGAGGCATATAGCCCGCCCACAATCGCGCCCATCGATGTCCCGGTGACGAAATCTATGGGGATGTCGTTCTCTTCGAGCGCCTTTATCACGCCTATGTGTGCAATCCCTTTGGCTCCGCCGCCGCTCAGCACCAGTCCCACCGACTGTGCCGATGTGCCGGCTATTGCTGCAAGAGTGGCTATTGCCGTTAATATCAGTCTTGTGCAGCGCATCGGTTACAGTGTGTTGGAATTCCCGTCGCTCAAATATGAGTCTTTGAAGCCGAGGAAATAGAGCACGCCGTCGATGCCGATGGTAGAGATGCTCTGTCCGGCATTCTGCTTCACCTTGGGCTTGGCGTGGAATGCGATTCCGAGACCGGCAGTCGAGAGCATAGGCAGGTCGTTGGCTCCGTCGCCCACAGCGATGGTCTGCGCAATGTTTACATTTTCCACCTGTGCTATCAGTTTGAGCAACTCGGCTTTGCGACGCCCGTTGACGATTTCGCCCACATAGTTTCCGGTGAGTTTGCCGTTTTCAATCTCAAGTTCGTTGGCATACACATAATCGAAGCCGAATTTCTCCTTGAGGTAGCGACCGAAATAGGTGAAACCACCCGAAAGAATTGCGGTTTTGTATCCTGCACGCTTGAGCACTTTCATCATTCGGTCAACACCCTCGGTGATGGGGAGGTGTTCGGCGATGTCTTTCATCACGCTCTCATCGAGACCTTTGAGCAGAGCCACACGCTCCTTGAAACTCTCGTTGAAGTCGATTTCGCCGCGCATAGCGCTCTCGGTGATTGCTTTCACCTTGTCGCCCACTCCGGCACGCATAGCGAGTTCGTCGATAACCTCGGTTTCGATAAGCGTAGAATCCATATCGAAGCAGATGAGGCGGCGGCTGCGGCGGTACATGTTGTCCTCCTGCATCGAGATATCAAACTCCATCTCGGCAGCCATCTGCATGAAGTCGCTCTGCATCTGTTCCTTATTGAGCGGGTTGCCGCGCACCGAAAATTCCACGCACGACTTGGACAGCGGCTGCTCCTTGTCGGTGAGGGGCATACGTCCCGTGAGGCGTTGAATGCCGTCGATGTTCATCCCCTGCTCTGCCACCACATTCGTTACCTTTGCCATCTGCTTGGCAGTGAGTTTACGTCCGAGGATGGTGATGATATATCGGTTTTTCCCTTGCATACTCACCCACTTGGAGTAGTCTTCCACCGAGATAGGGGAGAAGCGAATCTGCACATTCAGTTCGTAAGCCTTGAAGAGCAGCTCCTTGAGGATTTCGCCCGAGCGCTCGCTGTCGGTTTTGAAAAGGATACCGAGGGCGAGGTTGTGGTGGATGTCTGCCTGACCGATATCGAGTATTTGGGCATCATACTTAGCAAGAATTTCGGTGAGCGACGAGGTAACACCGGGTCGGTCTTGACCGGAGATGTTGATAAGGATAAGTTCGAGTTCGGGTGTCTTTTCAGCCATAATCAAGTTGATAATTAGTATTACATTGGATTAATAAAAATTGCAATTACAAAATTAGTGATAAATCGCAAAAATCATCCCATTTTCGTCATTTTTTTGCATTTCTCGGCTCCGCCCCGGCCTGTATATATCAAAATAGTGCCCCACAACGAGAGAAAACATGCGCGATTCACCACCAAGATAGGCGGCTTTCCGCCGATGTGCAACGCAAGTCCGGGCGTGGTGTAGCGAGGGGTGTACCTTCGGCACGCAGTTGGGGAGGGCACATCGCGACCCTGCACAACTGCGTAAGTGCAGGGTTATGCTCAGGCACGCCACCTCGTGGCTTCCAGCCGATGCAGCCATCGCATTGTGGCGGTCTTGAGCCGCCATCACCTTGTGGCGTTCGTAGGGCGATATCGTCCCTCCGTGGCAGCGATGATGACCGGAGGCGTGCATTTCCGCCACCCCGGCAGGCGGTGGCAGCTGTGCGAAACCCCGTATTTCGCCACGCGGGGTCGTGGCGACATGCGGGGCGTGCCAAATCGCTCCACCCAAATCGCACCCCGGAGGTGGTGCGGGGCTGTGCTACCGCTGTGGATTGGCGTGTATCATCTTGTCTGTCAATGATGTAATACATTTATGTTTGGCGCGATGACGGCCTGCCACCACCTCCGGGGTGGCATATTGGGGGCGCCGTCGGGTGGTCCCCGCATGTCGCCGACACCCATGTCGGCGAAATACGGGGCTACGCACGGCTGCCACCGCCTGCCGGGGTGGCGAAAATGCTCGCCTTTTGTCATCATCTGCCGACGGCGGAGTGGCAGCGATGGCATCGCAAGCGAAGCGCCCGGGTATCTGCTGTGGAGCATGGTGGTTGCTGCAACGCAGCTAACCTGCCAATAGCCCGGCACTTACGCAGTGGTGCCGGGTTTGCGAGATATATGATGTGCGTGCCAACGGTACGCTCCTGTAGCGCAGGACCACTACTATTGCTTACTGCAAAAAGTGTGCCCTGCTCCGCGAGGGGGCAGGGCACCGAGATACATCCTCTGTGAAGCGGTTACTTCACTACTACTGATTGGGTTTTTGTTCCGGTTCTTACTATGTAACAGCCGGGGGTTACGGGCACTGCGGTGCTATCTCCGGCTACGACGGGCACGCTCTTGATTAGGCGTCCGGTGAAGTCATACACTGCGGCTTCGCCATCCTCGGTGGCGGCGATGATGATGTTGCCATTTGCGGTGTAGATGCGGCCGGCTGCAGTGTCAACGCCCTCGACACCGGTTGCCTTTCCGAGGTCTTGGAGCATGATGATTTTTACCCCTGCTTTGGTTGATGCGTCTGCTACGAGGATTCCTTCCAAGAGGCTATATGATTTTGAATTGTCGGCGATGTTGCCTTCAATCTTGATTCCCTCGCCATCTTTGCGGCCGTAGGCGTTGTTGGAGTAGAGGTATTTCACTCCGCCAACAGTCTCGATGAGACCCATGAAATTTGCCACTTCGTTCACTCTTGCGGGCACATAATATGCTTTGTAATTGCCCTCGGCATAGTTGCTGTAGCCGCCGTGGAGGATATTTTCGGCACGGAATGTGTTGAGGTTGTAGGCTTTGGTGGTGGCTGTGGTGGTGATTGTCTCGCTCGGAGTGAGCACGCCGTCGGCAAATTGAGCCACAAACGGATAACTCAATTCCTTGCCCTCAAAATCGCCTTCCAAGCCGCTGATAGCCACCCAGTCGCGCTGGTCGAAATTGGCAAAGTTGCGGTCCTCGTAAGTATCCATATTATCGGGGTTATTGCCGTGCAATGTCGGGTTGCTCTCGTTAACCGATTTAGCAGTGGTGCAGGCATAAAGCACGTCGTTGTGCATCTTCACGCCCTGCAAACCGAATCCTACATTGTTGGCACCACTAACCAATTCATTCACATTTGCAGCCTCATTGATTGACCCGGGTACTGTGATAATGGCAGTTGTTTTGTCAACAGAGTATGTTACGCCTTTCGGGTCGGAAATGATTATATTTTTCAACACAACCTCATATTCTCCGGGAGCAGTGCCTTCTCCCAATATCAAAGAAACGGTACATACTTCGCCGTCATTGCCTTCAAAGGGGGTGTTCTTT
>SFER01000114.1 GCA_004557195.1 Bacteroidales bacterium
AGCCTTGGTAACTGTGCCATAAGTAGCCACACCATAAGTGCCTCCTTCTTCTTCGCGGATGGTCTTCACATAGTTGATGTCCATGACAGCAGAGAGCATCTGCATTGCGAGTGCATTCATAAGAGAAGGCTTAACATCGTTGCCAATTGTGCAATAAACTGTTGCTTTGGGGTTCTCCATAGGCATCTCTATCACTTTTTCGATTACTCCGGGAACATCTTTTACAACGTAGCCTTTCTTTTCACGAACTTTGTTGTCGGGGAGGGAGGCGATGTATTTCTCGATGAGAGGACGTGCAGCCTCAACGTCGATGTTGCCCACAAAGTTGAATGTGAAGTCTCCGGCATTGCCAAAGCGTTCTTTTGCCACTGCGAGCACATGGTCGTAGTCGATTTGGTCAACCTCTTTAAGTGTGAGAGGCATATACAATGGGTTGTGTCCCTTTACAATAGCCTTGATAGAGTCGTTAAACACTTTGTTCGGATTATTGCTTGCGCCTGAAATTCCGGTTTTGAGTTGTTCTTTCAATGAGTTGAAAGCAGTTTCGTCCTTGCGTGTATCGGTGAATGAGAGGTAGTTGAGTTGGAGCAAGGTTTCAAAGTCTTTCACACCCGACGAACCGCTAACAACCTCGCTATCGCTGTCGATAGATATTCCGAGCGAAACATTTTTGCCGGCAAGATACTTCATAAGGTTGGTTGTGGTGAAATTGCCGAGCGCCGACACTTGGAGAACGTCGTCGATTACCTTAAATGTAAGGGCGTCATTGCCATTGTAAGCCCATTTACCACCTACGCTGACAGCCGAGAATAGGATTTCATCGTTCTTGAAGTCGGTGGGCATAATGTTAACAGTGGCACCGTTGGACAATTTTAATGTTGTAATGCCGTTTTTGCCGGTTTTTTCAGAAACAATCTTTCCGGGAACAGGCTCGTTTTCAATGAGCGGCATGTCGATAGTCTCCTCGGCATAAGCCTCGGTGGTTTCGGTGAGAACAGAAGCGAACGATTTCTGGATGTCTTCTTTTGTAGGATATACAAGACCTTCGGTGTTGGGACCGGCGATGATTGCAGCCACATTGTCGTTGGTGACTTTAGAAGAAACGAATTGATTTACTTCATCGAGGGTAATAAGCGGGAGCAATTCGCCGGCAAGTTGTAATTCCATTTCTATGCTCGGCATAGAAGCGCCATCGGTGAATGCTTGAGTTAATCCGCTGCACCATTGACGGTTGCTCTTCTTGTCGCGCTCGTTGTATTGATTTTGAATCGACATCATGCACATTGCTTTTGCACGCTCAAGTTCGTCTTGAGTGAAGCCGTGCTGCATAACGCGACGAGTCTCGCGAAGCAAAGTTTCAAAAGTGGCGAGCGACTGGTTTTCTTTTGCTGCTGCATAGAGAGTGAAAGCATCCTTGGTTTGTGCGATGAAATAATTGTCGTCAAAAGCATACGCACCGAGGAATGGAGCATCGGGTTTCATCGCCATTTCTTGGAAGCGAGTCATAAACATGATTTGCGTGAGGGTATTCACTGCATCGAAGCGCCATTTGCCCATTGTCGCGCATTTGTCGGCAGGATATACATCATGCTTGAAGAAAATATACACGATAGTGTTAGGCAATTCCGGGTCGGTGAATATAGAGCAGAGGAGACCTTTGTTGTCGGGTACTTCGGCATAGGTGCGAGGAGCGGGATTCTCGGGCATTGTCGATTTAGAGAATAACTCGATAATCTGTTTCTCTACAGCCTCGGCATCGATATCGCCGACAACGATAATACCTTGCTGGTCGGGACGATACCACTTTTCATAATATTTGCGGATTGTCTCGGGCTTGAAATTCATTACAACATCCATTGTGCCGATAGGGAGGCGGCAGGCATATTTGCTGCCGGGATAGATTTCGGGCAAAACGGCTTCGTACATGCGTTGTTGTGCATCGCCGCGTGTGCGCCATTCTTCGTGGATAACTCCACGTTCTGCGTTGATTTCATCTTCAAGGAGAGAAATCTCGTTACCCCAGTCATAAAGCACCAAAAGAACAGAATCGCAGAGGTTTTTGTCTTTGGTGTTCACGTTGGACACATAGTAGATTGTTTGGTCGAAACCGGTAGCGGCATTGATATCACCGCCAAACTCGATGCCTTTGTCTTGAAGGTAATTGAGCATGTTCTTGCCGGGGAAGTGAGTAGTGCCGTTGAATGCCATGTGCTCAAGGAAGTGAGCAAGACCTTGCTGGTCGTCCTCTTCAAGAATTGAACCAACCTTTTGCACGATGTAGAAATCGGCACGTTCTTTTGGTTCCTCGTTGTGAACCACATAATAGTTAAGACCATTAGGAAGCACGCCATGGCGCACCTTTGGGTCGAGAGGAAGCACCTCGTCGTTTTGCGGAAGTGCTGCCATCATTGAAATGTTGAGGCAAAGCAACATTGCCAAGCTCAACAACAGTTTGATTTTTGTCATTATAAATATAAATTTAAAGGATGATTATTTTAGAAAATGTAGCCAATACCGATGCTCACTTGCGAATAGCTGCCAATTTCGATGGTTTTGCCATTGGATTTGTGCTTGCATGAGCGGTCTTGATACTGATAGCCAAGTTCAAACAAGATTTTTCCCTTTGGCATCGGCAATTGGATTCCAATTGCTGGTTTTACAAAGAACCCCATTTTGTCGCAATGGGCAAAATCAGAGCCGGGCAAGAAAATTGAGTAACCGAGGTCGGTTGTGAAATAGGGTCGTATGCGCTTGTCGGTGGGCAATGTGGCTTTGAAATTGGCAAACACCGGGAGAAATAAAGAACTTTCGCGATATGCGCTGAAGTCTTCATAACCTTCTTTTGCAGGGGTGTATTGCATGTCGGTTGAACCCAAGCCAACACCAACACCGAGGCGGATAATGTTGTTGAAATTGTATCCACCCACATATTCAGCAAGAATTGCCCTGTTTTTATAGGTGCCTACACCTATATTATAACTCGCTTTAATTTGAGATTCGTATCCCACTTGTGCCGTCATAGGCAGAATTGCAACAATGCAAATTACTAATAATGAAATTACTTTTTTCATAAAGAGTTAAATTTTTTGTGCAAAAATAGTGATATTTTCACTCATTTGCCAAATTTATGTTTTAATTGTTTCAATAACATACTAAAAAACAATAAATTTCTCATTAGACGCAAAGTTCTCTGAAAAACTACATAAAAAATGAGAAATTTTATTGTGTAGAGATATATCCGTTCATAATTGCGAAAAGGCTTAATCCTGAAACTGAACGGATTCCTAATTTTGACGATATATTTTTGCGATGTGTCATTACCGTATTGGTGCTGATATTCAGCCTGTCGGCAATCTCTTTGTTCGACAACCCGGTAGCAACAAGTCGGAGCACATCGATTTCTCTCGATGAGAGTGTGCCGCTTTTGTTGCTGTCCGATAGTGCCTTGTTTTGTTTGATTTTATCTCCGATTATCGAAATTACCGAGTCGATGCTCGTGTCGCAAGGAATATGATTGTCGCGAACGGGGCTTCCGCAAGGGGTTATTATGATGGTTTTGGCACGTCGAGGCATGAAAAAGTCGGGAATGCCGGCAAATGTGGCAGCGTCGGTGATGAAAATATCGCAACCTTCAACTGCAGCGGTGTTGTTGCAAGTAGCGCACACCGGTTTGGCACCCAAATACTCATTAATAATATGTGCCAACCCGATCTCCCGGAGTGTGTCGGATACCAATATTGCGACTTTAGTATTCATTTCTTGACTAACGAGTGGGCATAGGGCGTGAGAATACGCTGTCTTATACGCTCGTTTTGCTTGAAATCTTTTTCGAGATTTACAATCGCGAGTAGAACGGCATGGGACAGGTTGGAATCATATTCTCCGCGCAAGTGGATTATGAACAAATTCTTGAGGTCTCCAAGTTTCTCTTCGATTGAATTCGGTTCATCGATAAGCGCGATTGCGTCGTCGGGAGCAGAAGATGCGCTGTTGATGAGTTGCGGAAACAACACTTCTCTATCGTGGGTGATTCTCTGCGACAATTCATCTTTGAGTTGCTCGAAGAATTGCATCATGAGCTGTAAATTGTTGGGCGTAACACTCTTTGAAATGAGCAAATTGAAGTGTCGCTCAATGTTGGGGACAAGAAAACGAGTGTAGTAATCGTTGGTCTTGTCGAGATAGGAGACTATGTCGGCGATATTCACTGCTTTCAGCACCGTTTCGGGGAAATAGTTTTCATTCACGAAAGTGTTGATAATCAGGAGCACGAAATCGGTGTCGAGAGCATGTGTGCGGCACGCATCTTCAACCGTGCTGTCTCCAACACCGAGGTGGATTCCAAAACGGCTGAGCACTGCGACTACATTTGGCTCATTCACTATGATGTCGCTCAATTTAGTGTCGGAAATGGCAAGACTCATATTTTTATAGTTTCGTTTTCGGTTACAATATAGGATAATGCAATATCGTGTTGCTCAAATGGGATGTTTTCAAAGATTTGTGATGCAAATACGACACCGATTGTTGTTTTGCGGAATCCGGCAAGAAGGCGGTCGTAGTATCCTTTGCCATGCCCGAGTCGATGCCCGTTTCGGTCGATGGCAACTGCCGGGACAAGCACCAAGTCTATTTCGTCGAGTGCTACGGCATTGCTTTCAGATGGCTCGAAAATACCAAATTTGCCTTGTGCGAGAGATTCTGCCCCCGAGTATGGCACAATCTCGAGATTACAATCGTCTATCATGCGTGGCAGAAACAGTTGTTTGTCCCTAGTACCAAGCAACGGGGTGATGTCGGGTTCGGATTTCATCGGATGGAAAAGCAACACCGAACGAGCCTCCTGCCATTCCTTCAATTTATGTATGGAATGGCAAATAGACGAAGATGCATCGGTTCTCAGAGCATCGGTCATCTTCGCCAGTCGCTCTTTCACCTCTCTGCGGCATGCTTTCTTTGTGTAATCCATTTTAATTACTTCTCATCTTCGGGCATTATGGGGAATTTTGCCTTGTTTTTCTTGAACGCCTTCATCGCAGCATCGATATTATTGTCTTTGCTATTGTAGATGGGGTAGAAAGCCTCATTTCCAAACACATCGCGGGCAATGAGCGCCTTGAGTCGTGTGAGAATCAGGTCGCGGCTTTGGTTGATATAATACCATCGCGCTGCGACACCATTATCAACCGCAAACGAAACAAAATCCCAAAGGAGAGCATCGTTGGAAGGGAGACGACGGAGCAATTCGGTGTAATCGCTCATTTTGCTCAATGCCTCACGGTTTATGTCGGTGTATTGGTAGGCAAATTTCTGAAGCAATCCGGCATTAGCCACATTGATGTAGTATTGAGAAATACCGGCAGTGTCGCTCGGCACAAAGATATCGGGAATAATACCACCGCCGCCATAAACTTTGCGTCCCGACACAGTGTAATACTCATTGTCTTCGTTCACCTTGATGCTGTCTTTGCTGAATATTTCGCCATGGTTGTAGCGGTCATACACTTCGAGAGAATACTGATTTTCGTCGCCGCGCTTGAAATCTTTCTGGATGCAACGCCCGGATGGGGTGTAGTATCTTGCAATTGTCAGGCGTATTGCGCTACTGTCGGGGAGCGGAATTTGTTGTTGAATGAGGCCTTTGCCGAAAGAGCGTCGCCCGATAATCAAGCCGCGGTCGTTGTCCTGGATAGCTCCGGCAAGGATTTCGCTCGAACTTGCGGTGTATTCGTCGATGAGCACAACGAGCTCTTCATCTTTGAAACTACCCATTCCATCGCTCCATATTTGCTCATCGTTTTTCTTCTCGCGACCTTTAGTGAATACAATCAGGTTGTTTTCGGGAAGGAATTCATTGGCAATGAGCAATGCCGGTTGCATCAGTCCGCCGCCATTGCCTCTAAGGTCGATGATAAACCTCTCGGCACCTTGAGAGCGGAGCATCAGCATTTCGGTGAGAAACTCTTGATAGGCTTTTTTGCCGAATTTGTTCAGTTTTACATATCCGGTGATTTTGTCAATCATATAAGCCGCATCGATAGTCGAAACCGGAATATCACCTCTTGTTACTGTAAAATTAAGGATTTTTTTAGAAGTCGAGCGCTTGATGCCAAGTTTAACCTTGGTGTCTTTTATTCCTCTAAGTTGTTTCTTCACATCTTCATCCTTGATTCCAATGCAAGAAGTGTCGTTGATTGCAACGATTCTATCTCCCGGAAGCAATCCCACCTTTTCTGATGGACCGCCGGAAATCACCTCTATGATGCGAATAGTGTCGCTCATAACCATGAAACTGATGCCGATTCCCGAGAAATTCCCCTCGAGTTCATCGTTCACACTCGATAATTCCTTAGCTGAAATGTACATTGAGTGCGGGTCGAGGTTGGTGAGAATTTTGGGTATGGAATTTTCAACAAGTTCGTCGATATCCACAGTATCTACATACTCTTGTTGTATGAGGTTGAGAATAGTGTTAAGTTTGCGGTCGCTGTCGGCGAGATAGTTCTTGCCCGAAAAAATACCGCCTATGAAGATGCCGGCAACCACCGACACTCCAATAATAACCGGAAGCCAAACGGTGAGGCGTTTTGGATTACTCATATTTTTATAAAATTAATCAATGTCTGGAATATGCACACACTCGATTCCCGCGCGTTTGAGAAGGTCGATACCATCTTGAATGCGGTACAATTCTTGGAAAATAACTCTTTTTATGCCTGCCTGAATGATGAGTTTGCTACATTCGATACAAGGCGAGGTGGTAACATAAAGCGTAGCGCCTTTGCTATTGTTGTTGCTTTGGGCGATTTTTGTAATGGCATTTGCCTCGGCATGGAGCACATACGACTTGGTAACTCCGTTTTCATCTTCGCAAATATTCTCAAATCCGGCGGGAGTGCC
>SFER01000115.1 GCA_004557195.1 Bacteroidales bacterium
CCATTTTCATCCGCAGTTTTTCTTCATAATCCTTGGTGATGGTGTATGGTATTTCCGAAAATTTGATTTCGCACACATTGATAATTCTATCAACGCGGTCGATGAGCAAATCGATTTGCGCCCCTTGTTGTGTTCGGTCTCCAATTTTGCGCCAAGAGCAAGTGTTGGTGGAAATGCCTATAATGCCAAGTTTCTGTTTTATTTGGGCGAGGTGAAGCCTGCAGATTGTTTCAAAACTGAAGCCTTCCCATGCTCTCACATGTTGCGAATTGATGTTGTGGCTCCAGAAATTTTCATCTTTGCTGTGGTTCCCGTTGATGAATTTGAAATAGAACAGGATGTATGGGTCGCTGATGCGGTAGAGCGAATTTCTAATGGCGCTTTTAAACTTGGAATACACATCGATAAAGTCGCAGCGTTCGAGATTCTCGAGAATCTTGCTTAATGCCCCGCCCGATATTTTGGTGGATTCTATAATCTCGGAGCGCATCATTCCTTCTTTGCGCTCTGCCAATGCCCGGATTACCGAGATGTAATTTTCGGCATTTGGGAAAAGTGCATTAAACAGCTCCTCAAATTCCTCTCTCATTCGTGCATTTTTAGAGAAAAAGAGGCGGTCGATATTCTGCGAGAGACTTTCTTGCGGGTTCATTAAATTTAGGTAGAAAGGCACTCCCCCGAATGTCATATAGCATTGTGTGGTAGTGTATCGGTCCCACAGGCATCCATTGGCGTGGAGCAGTTCCTCACATTCACCCAAAGTGAACGGACGCAGATAGATTTGTGCCGTAATGCGGTTGTGGAGCCCTCCTTGGTTCTTGATGAGTTTGTTTACCATCCATGAGGTTGCAGAACCGCAGGCAATGAACATAATGTCGTTTCTTTGTGCCGCCCATGCGTTCCAGAAGTATTCCAGCGCATCGATGAAACTGCTCCGTGGAGTGTCTATCCACGGCATCTCGTCGAAGAAGATTATTTTACGCTCATCTCGAGGCTTTGAGTCGATGAGTTGGCGGAGTTCGTTGAATGCATCTTCCCATGAATTGAGGATAGGTGCAAAAATCGAGCCGGATGCTTCTTTCAGTTGGTTGGCAAACCTCTTCAACTGAACTTTCGGAGGCTGATTGCGTGTTCCAACGAAAGAGAAAGTGAATCTATCACCGAAAAGGTTGTTAATGAGAAATGTCTTTCCGATGCGTCGCCTGCCATAAACAATGATAAATTCCGAGCGATTGGAAGTGTAAAGTCGCTCCAATTCACCGATTTCTTTCTTTCTTGCTATTATTTTCATTGTCCGGTGTTTTTGGTCTAAATGCTGTTTGTGTGCGCTAAATTACAAATAATTTTGAGATATGGCAAGGTTTATGGTGATAAAAGTTGCCATAACTCGATAAAATAGTGAGATATGGCGAGGTTTATGGTAATAAAAGTTGCCATAAGTCGAAAAAATATCGAGATATGGCGAGTTTTGTGGGGTGGAGATAAAAAAAGAAGCGCGATTGCGCTTCTTCGTGGTGGGCAAAGATGGATTCGAACCACCGAAGGCGTAAGCCAGCAGATTTACAGTCTGCCCCATTTGGCCACTCTGGTATTTGCCCATTGCCTTAACAGCGGTGCAAAGTTAGGAATTATTTTTTTAATTTCAAAATAAAATTCACCATTTTTACTGCACATTCGGCAAATTCTTCACCTTTATTGCCGAGACAGCCTCCTGCACGCTCGAGAGCCTGCTCCTCGTTTTCCACTGTGAGCACGCCGAATACCACCGGAACATCGGTTGTGGCATTGAGTGTGGCGACGCCATTGGTAACGCTTTCGCACACATAGTCGAAGTGGGGAGTGTCGCCGCGGATTACGCATCCTATCACGATGATAGCGTCATAGCAGTTGGATTTCACGAGTTGGTTGGCGGCGAATGTGAGTTCTACCGAGCCGGGGACGCGAAACACCGAAGTGGTGTCTTCGGGGTAGCCGTTTTCTTTGAAATATTTGAGCACTCCGTCGAGCAGACGGTCGGTAATTTGGTAATTCCATTCGGTGGTAACGACAGCCACTCTAAGCGGGTCGATAAACTCAACGGGGAAATGAGCTGAATTTGAGTTGTGTAAAGCGGTAGCCATAATTATTTGAATATGAGTTTGATTTTGTCGATAAAGTCTTTCTGTGGGGCATTTGCGAGTGTGTATTCAATCTCTTCGAGCTGGTCGAGGGCGTTGAGCGACACTGCGAGCGGGATGAGCGATTGCAGGAGTTGTCGTGCCGTGTCTTGACGGTTGAAGAGGTTGAGCATTGCCTTCCCGAGGTTGATGGATATTTTGAGGTGGGTGATTCCCATCTGTTTGTCGCGCTTGCGCAGGTATTTGAGGGCTTGCGAATAGAATTTCACCGACTGGCGGTAGTTGCCCATTTTCAAGAGTAGGTCGGCTTCTTTGGAAAGCGAGTTGATGAGGTTGTTGAGCGCTTTGGTGCCGCCTTCCGAGAGGTTGGCGGCATAAGTGTCGATAGCCACTTGGTAGTGGGCGAGGGTGTTGAGCTGTTTGAGTCGCGATTTGAAAATAACGGTCGATGCCTCGACAGCAGTGAGCAGTGCGGCATCGTATTTCTCGGGCGACTTTTTAGCGAGACTCTCAAATATCGGCAAAGCCTTGGCAAGTTCTCTTTCCGCCCTGTCGGATGCTCCTTGATTGTGGTGGAGATATGCAAGATAGTAGATAGCCGTAGCCGATAGAGCCTTGAAATCGTTGTCCTTTTTCAGGTCGTTGTAGGCAAGAGCCTTGAGTTGCTCCATGAGTCGTTGCGAAATTTCGTCGAAAGAGCGGGAGGCGAGGTCGTCGTGGATAGACTCCAGCGCTGCTCGCACTTTGGCGAGTGGCACCTGTGGATTGTCTTGCAATTGAGGAGGACAGAAAAGTTTCATAGAGGGAAATTTTAAGGTTGAAAAGATAGATGTGGGGCGATGTCGGCGGCTTGCCGGGCAGCGAAAGCGGCATCGATTGTGCGGCTGTCGTGGGCGGTATTGGCGGCAAAGCGCACACCTTCCTCGGCAATCTTGAGCCATGTATCAAACGGGGTGCTGTCGATTGCAGTGCAAGTGATGTCGTTGTTGATAATCGAGAATGCTGTTCCTGCCAAGAACGAAGCGTCGGCGGCGATTTCGTTGTCGCGTGCTTTGTCGTTGATGGCAATAGAGCCGGTTTTGCCCGATGCAAAAATGTGGGCATTCCCCTCGTCGAGGCAGATGAAGTTTGGGCAGTAGAATTCGATGTTGCTCTTGAACACATGCGATGCGTCTTCGCTGCCGAAGATGTCGAGAATATGTTCGCGCGATGCAATCACAAGGTTTGACACCTCAAGGTTTTCGAGAATTGCGGTCATCACCTTGGTGATACGCAAGTTGGGGTGGTGGGGGAACCCGGGGAGATAGATAATAATCGCCTTTCGCTCGCGGGCATACTTCACCATCTCGAACAGTCGCTCGCGCAGAGAGGCGTCGAGGGCATAGAAGCCACCGAAAATCACGATGTCGTTTTCGTCGATTCTTGGCCACACCACATTAAAGCGGTCGGCGGGATAAGTGCCGTATTGCATCACGCCGGTGGGGGTGTAGATGTTGAGGGTGGTTGCGCCCTCGGTGAATCGGTCGAGAGATTTAGTGTCAACGCCGGCATTCTTGAGGTAATCGGCAATTTCGTTGCCGAAATAGTCGCATGCAGTCTCACTCACCATGAAAGTGTCGATTCCCGACATGGCAAGTGAAGCGGTGGCGTTGAGGATAACCCCACCGGGGAAACTGCATCGCGGATTGTTCCCCGAGAAATGGATTTGATAGGTCGATTCTCCTATTGTGATAATCTTGCGCATAGGCTGCTATTGATTTTCGCGGCTTTTCTCGCCGAGATATCCTCCATGGTGGCGCATGGCATAATCCTTGATTGTGAACCCGGTGCGGCGCATCACATTCACCACGAGGATGTCGCCAATCACGGTCATCATTGTGGTTGATGTCGTGGGGGTGAGCCCGAGGGGGCACACTTCGGGGTATCCGCCGGTGCAGAGGCAGATGTCGGCGCGCTTTGCAAGGGGGCTGTCGGCGTTGCCGGTGATTACAATGAATTTGATTTGTGGATAGAGGGCGTGGGCGAGATTTGTGAGTTCTATAATCTCATTGGTTTTGCCCGAATTGGAGAGCAATAGCATCACATCGTTGGGCTGTAGCACGCCGAGGTCGCCATGTTGCGCTTCGCTCGGGTGGAGACACACAGCGGGGATTCCTGTCGATGAGAAAGTGGTGGCAATGTTCATTGCAATCTGTCCGCATTTGCCCATACCGGAGGTAACGAGTTTGCCTCCGAGTTCATGCACATTCCGGGCGATTAGTTCCACCGCTTTTTCATATTCGTCGGTAACAGGGATATTAATAATCGCCTTGCTTTCGTGCTCCAATATCTCACGCATCGATTGTTTTACGTCCATAATCTATTTTTTTTTGACAGAGATTTCGTTGTTCATAATTGCAAAGAAGGTCAATCCAATCGGATTTGAGGGTGTCGGCGCATTGCTTTTTTATGTCGAAAGCCACCATAATGGTGGTGCATTCGCATTTCACCTCTCCGGAGTCGCTGTTTTGGATGATTTGCCTCATTTTGAAACTCGACTTTCCGATAGACACCACTTGGGTTTTCACCTCCACATTCTCGTAGAAAGTGATAGGGGCGAGGAAATTGACATTGATATTAGCCACCACGATGTCGATGTGCGAAAGGTCGAAATGTCCTTTTTTCACCTCTTCGAAATAACGGGCTTTGCCGAGGTCGAAGAATGAGAAATACACCGTGTTGTTGACATGCCCCAGCATGTCGATGTCGTTGAACCTGATTTGCACAGGTATCGAATGGTGAAAATCGGGAGTGTCTAATATTTCGTTTTCGTTCATAATCAAATAAAATTAATGTCTTTCACCGCCTCGCTGCCTATCGCCTTGTTAAGCGAAGCAATGAGTTGCGGCTTGTGCATCATGAGTTCGGCTTTGAGCGGTGCTGCCGAGAGCCTCACGGTGAGAATCCCGTTGGCGATGTGCCGCGAGAGGGTGTAGCGGTTGATGGCAGTGCCCACGATGCGAGGCCATAGCGTCACCGCCATCTGCTCATCGACAGCGGCGCTGAGATGCTCGCGCTCGAGAGCCTCTTTGATGATTTCGCCTACCGATTGTGCCTCGCTTCGTTTCATACCTATTATTGAATTAAAGGGGTTGCGACACCATTGGCAACCTCGAAAATCTTGTGGTCTCCACCCATGTGGGTGATAATCTCGTCGATGTGTTGGCGGTTGGTGTCGGTAATGAAAATCTGCCCGAAACGGTCTCTCGACACAATCGACACGATGCGCTGAACGCGCGCGGCATCGAGTTTGTCGAAAATGTCGTCGAGAAGCAGCAACGGCTTGTGCTGCGAGATGGCGCACAAGAAATCGTATTGGGCGAGGCGCAGAGCCACGGTGTAGGTTTTGCATTGACCTTGCGAGCCGATTTTGCGCATTGAGAAGTCGCCGAGCCTCAACTCGATATCGTCGCGGTGCACCCCTTGCGATGTGTATCCGAGCACGGCGTCGCGCTGTCGGTTGGCATCAAGAATCTGAGCCATCGTGCCGCCGTTGAGCGCGCTTTCATATTCGAGAGTAACGCTTTCGCCGTCGCCGGCAATCGCGGTGTAGAGGTTGTGGAATATGGGGGTGAACTCCTTAATCCACTTGCTGCGGGTGTCGTGGATGAGGCTTGCGGCTACACACATCGCCATCTCCACCGACTCGAATAGCAACGCGTCGCTCACTCCGTCGCGCAGCATCGAGTTGCGCTGTTCCAGTGCCTTGTTGTAGCGGATTAGAGCAGCGAGATACTCTTTGTTGTTTTGCGAGATGATAGAGTCGATAAAACGGCGTCGCTCCTCGCTGCCGCCGCGCAACAACTCCCAGTCGAGCGGCGACACCATCACAAGCGGCAGAAGCCCGATGTGCTCGCTGAGGCGTTGATACTCCTTGCCGTCGCGCTTGAGCACCTTGCGCTTGCCCCGTTGGATGGCGCAATAGATGTCGAGGCGCTCGCCGCGGCGTTCATACTCCCCCTGGAGCATGGCAAATTGCGCTTCGTGGTTCACCGACATGCGGTCGGGCATATTACTGAAACTTTTTCCGTAACTGAGATAGTAAATGGCATCCAGGAAATTGCTCTTTCCCATTCCGTTCATGCCCACAAAGCAATTAACATTGTCGGAAAACTCGAGCGAGGCTTCGGCAATGTTTTTGAAGTTGAGAATATTGATGCCTTTTATAATCATAAGTGCAAAAATACTCGATTTCCCTCAAATATGCAAGCAAAAAACGCAATACTGCCAAAGTGTCCTGCGTTGTGGGTGTGTCGATGGGGCGAGACGGAGGGGTGCCGTGGCAAAAAAAGTGCCCTGCTCCGGGAGGGGCAGGGCACCGTGAATACATCCTCAGTGAAGCGGTTACTTCACTACTACAGATTGCGTTTTTGTTCCGGTTTTTAAAGTGTGCCCCGCTCCACGTTACCAACATACGCAGCGTCCGCATCTCCGCCAGCGGCGGAGACGATGACCGGAGGCGAGCATTTCCGCCACCCCGGAGGTGGTGGCAGCCGTGCGTAACCCCGTATTTCGCCACGCGGGGTCGTGGCGACATGCGGGGCGTGCCAAATCGCTCCACCCAAATCGCACCCCGGAGGTGGTGCAGGGCTGTGCTCCCGCCGTGGTGCGGTGTGTATCATCTTGTGTACCACCTGGTTGTGTGGTGCAATGACAGCCTGCCACCACCTCCGGGGTGGCATATTTGGGACGCCGTTTGTGGCCCCCGCATGTC
>SFER01000116.1 GCA_004557195.1 Bacteroidales bacterium
TGGGAGTGACGGTCGGAGTAGTCTCGACGGCGGGAGCTGCGGTTTGAGCTGCGATGTTTTCTGCGGATTTTTTAGTTTTCTTTGCCATGATTTTGAAGTATTTGGGGTTTGAGATGTGAGCCGAGGCTCTTAATTTTTACGTTGCAATAATTGGGAGAACTGAGAAAGTGAGGGACAAGCAAAAATTTCAAGTGAATTTTTAAGGCAAAGCAGGTAAATACTACCTGTAAGGTGGAGATTTATAAAAAATCATGCAGATAATCCCGGAGGGCTTGTTTTGCGATGAACGGTCAGTCCTACCTTTGCGACAGGAAAAATAAGCCGTGGGTCACGTCCCCAAATACGGAAAAGGCAAACAGAAAACTAACCGCAAGGAACATAGCTAAACCGCCCTGCCGGAGAGACCCGACAAGTCACTCCGCACTCGTCACGGCAGCAGGTTCAGCGGTACGTGTACAAGGACGGGGCAAAGACTGTCGAGATGCAGACGCAGCCAAGAGCACCGTTAAATATTACCTACGCCCGCTACGGAACGACCCCGAACCTCGGAGGGTGCCCCTGTTCGTTGAAGCAACGGCGGTGTCCGTTGCGCTCGGAAGTCCGACCCGATGAACGACAGTGCAACAACCTTATTCGCATCACAACGGCAAATGGCTGTGCCGACAGATGAAGAAGCCCGAAGGCGAGAACCGCTGACTGGCGCGACCGTGATACCTCGCGTGAAATATGGCTGAGAAAATCGCTGTGTATCTTCGACCACAAGCGGAGCGTTCACCCTCCCGAAACAATGTTGGCAACTATCGACAATGAAAAGGAGCGGTCAGCTCGGATGGCCGACAGGCACCTGCCCGAAGCACAGAGATTGCGGAGGGTCTGACCCGCGACCCGATGTTCGGCAAGTTCTCGGATGCCTCGCGAGAGGACCGACTGGAGGCCGACCTGCCGGAAGTCAACTTGCCGCCCAATCCCGGCTTGGAGACGGTGGCGGAGAGCCGGTAGACAACCGATAGCGGAGACAACGGTGACTGATGAACAAAGAGAAAGGCTGCCCCGGCGGACAGCCTGCCCTTTGAGGGAGGTGGATTTTACCAACCTACGAAGCAGCCCTGAACCATCGTGTAATCAACTTCATCGTGCAGGGAAGCTGCGATTTCCTGTGCTTCCTCGGCGTCACGGGCTTCAACTTCTTCAGTGTAGCTCTCGCCGTCGAAGGTGATTACTTCCACCGAATAGTATTTGAGCTTGCGGTTGGAGTTGAGAGAGCTGTCGAATATGTTCATTACGTGGGTCATGATTTTGAAGTTTAAGAGGGTTTTTACTGTGCGCCGGGGCGCGTTTGTTTTACATTGCAGAATATGCGTCTGACCCATCAGTGCCTCCCGGCACGTTAGCCGACAAGGGTTCACAAGGCAATACTCTTTTTTGTCAGGGAGAAAAAAGGAAGATTGTCGCGGTGAACGTGTCTTGCCCTTTTCGAGCGTAGATAAGGACGCTAACTTCGCGATGTAAATACAATGCTGCCTCCGGGCGTGTTATCAGGAAAGTTCCTCGCGGAACGCCCCGGCAAAATCGTGGCACCCGTAACCTACAAGGCATAAAGGCAGTGAACGCCGACCGCTTGCCCGAATACACATCTCCGCCGTGTAATCACGGACGGCAAAAGCGGTACGCCACTCCCGAAGCCCGGTGCCGGGAAGGCATAAAAAGGAATCGCCCCACCTTGCAAAGTCGATGGAGCGAATGATTCAGAGTTTCAGTTGGTAAATCCCCTCAAAGGTCGATGATGCACGGTAAAAGTCCTATCCCCTGCGTAATCGGCTTGCCGTTTTGCTTTGCAAAGAACAGTCGGTCGCCTTGCCGAAGCGACAGTCCATATACGTAGAAAGCCCCTCGGTGGTGTCCGAAGGGCATATGAGCGATACTTTGTAGAGCAAAGCGACAAGTCGATGAGAAACCGGGATTATTTAAGAAAAATGGCATCAATTTTGTCCGAATTGCTATTGGCATAATCTTGGAAAAATTTGATGATTTGTTGGTAATAGGATTCCATCGTCGGAAATCTATCACGATTCATTGTATAGCACTGTAAACATTTTACCAGATCTGGTGTCCAATAAAAGCCGACCGACATTTCATCAACAACGCTCTGTTGGATATTGTCTTGTGAAACTCCGTTATCCATCAGATAAATAATGACGGCGGCACGGACTATTGATTCATTGACAAGATTCTGCCATGTGGAATATGCATTCTTGCGCATTACCTTTCGGGAATATTTCAGCATGGCATTTCCAGCCGGGCCCATTTTCGAAGCGAAAGCCGGATTATCGGCAAGAGGATTCACAAAGGAGTGATTGAACTCATGCACCAGTGTGCTGAGATACATGTCCGGCTCGGATGAATAATAAGGTTCTCCGTTATCGTCCAAAGCATAACCGATGATTGCATATACGTCACGTGGTTTACCCGGTAATTGGCGAGACGGACCATAATTGCCGCCTCCGTTTGCAAATCCCAATATGACTTCGAAGTTGTCAGTCGGGGGCACGCCATAAAACTGTTCATACCAGTTCTGATTGAACTTGGAAATAACATTGGTGTCGAAAAGCGAGCAAATCCTCTCATAGAAAGGTTTATGGTTCTCAAAAAAGTCGGCAAAATTGCTCTTGTTATAGAAGTCAGAGATTGTGGCTGTTGCTCTATTCAAATCGACACCAGACCATCGTCTTTCAGGAGGAACAGAATCGTTGACGAGAACAAATCCATTACCCGATTTTTCGAGGTTAACGGCAAAAGCCATAGGTGAATCAAAGCCTACTCCATTGCTACGGTGTAGGCTATCCATCATTTCTACAGCCGGATGATTTTTAAAGTCAGCAAAGAATGAGTCTATGTCTGCTATGTAATCACCACCGATATTCATATTATATTCCTGAAATCCGGCAAGGTGGCAGATTATGCTCATCAGCTCAACACGTTCATCGTATTGCGCTTTAATCTTGTCGCCATTGCCGCTTTGCCCATAAGCAAACAATATTAGAAAGCTTGCAAATACCAATATAGTTATTCTTTTCATTTTCTTAATGTTATTGATAACAGCAACTGGCGTCCCCGGAGAGAACGTTGGCTCTCGAAGGAGGACAGTTGGGAGTAGGTTGTGTAATTGTATTGCTTTTTGTTGAGGATGTTTGTAAGCGATGCCGACAGCTCTATACGCTTCGACGGTTTGAAAATGAGTTTTGTGTCGAGCATGACGATGTTCTTGTATGTGCCCTCGGTCAGTTCGTTGCGGTAATGCTCGCCGCTTACCTGCCACTCCCATTTTGTATGGGGCATGAAGTTGAGGCTAAGTTCATTAGTCATAGCAGACAGCCACGGAGCGGCAGCGCCGTTCATCTTCAGGCGGCTGTCGGAGTAGTCTATCCGATAGTCGAAGCTGAACCATCGGCAGGGAGAGCCGTTGATTTTGCCGCCGACGCTCCAGCCGTCGCTGACCGACTGCACGGACTGCTGCTGCGAGAACAGCCGGGATTCGTTGCGGTTGTACGAGCCGTTGATGTTGCAGCTTCCGCGCATGAAGTCGAGTGTCTTGCCGATACTGCCCAATGCCATCAGTGATTTGCTGTCGTTCTTGGCATCGGAGTAACTGTAAACGGCATAGTCGCCGTATAGCTGCTGCGACAGCGTGTAGGGCAACCTGCTCCACGAGTGCAACACCAGACCGTTGGCAAACAGGCCGTGGCGGGTGTGCTTGTATTGGAAACTTGCCGATACGTTTTGCGATGTGGAGTTGTAGAAGTTGTCAACGCCCGATTTCAAGGTGCGGTAGTTAGTCATTATCAGTCCCGGATGAATGAGATTGAGATTCATCGGAGAACGACCGATGCCGCCGCGTATTGTGCCGGAAAAGCGGTTGTTGGGTTTCCAGTTGAAACTCAACGACGGCGAGAAATACACCTCGTCACGGTTGGCTATCGCCTTATCAAATGAATAATGCGCATAGCTTAAAGGCAGATTCAGCGAGAGGTTGACACGGCGCACCCAGTATTCCAGTTTCGGAGTTGCATAGACCGTGAACGAATTTGTGTGTATCGTGTTTTCGGTCAGACCGGGAATTGCCTGTGGCAGTTCGGGCAGTTCAGAGTTCATTGACCGCCAGTAGCCTTTTATGCCACCTTCAAGGCTTATGGTAATGCCTTTGAGAGAGAAGGCGTAAGCAGCGCTTTCGTGGGTCAGGAAAGCATGGTCGCCGATGTGTTGGCTATATGGGTTGCCGTTGACATCGAGGCCGAGTGTCTGCGGCAGCGACTCCCATTCATTGTGGCTTTCAAAAGTAACAAGATGCTTGCCTTTGAACCGTTGTATCATCTTGAATCGGTTGCTGATGTAATAATCGGGCAGGTCGGCGGTCTGCGTGTTCGGTATCGAGCCGGTGGTGCGCAGGGTTATATCGTTCCAGTCGATGTTGGTCTGCAAGGTGTTGTTGATGAATGCGGTCTTTTGGTTCAGCTCGTAGATGAACTTTCCGCTGAGCGAGTGGTTATGCTCCGTGCCGTCGCGGTTCTCAGTGATCATGCGGTTGCCCTCGTCGAGAAAATAGGTTGTTATGTTAGAGGCGTCGGCGGTTACACGATTGAAAGAGTAGTCGATGTTCGCCTTGAACTCGCCGCGTCCGAGTTTCCACAGACTGTTTGTTGAAACAAGGAAAGAACGGTTGAACAGGGTGCGTTTGCTGTCGAGCGACGGCACTCCGGGCAGTCCTATGCTGATATATCGGCTCAACCCTGTGCCGCGTCTGTCGGCGAAGAAGTCGGTATTTGATGCCGAGAGGTCTTCGCCTGTATTGTTGGTGCGGAAGGTGGTGATGTTCTGAAATCCGGGCATTGCCGCCATAGCGAACAGTTCGCCGTCCCAAACCGCGCCCTCGGGTTGCCACGACCATCCGCCTCCGGCATCGCCGTGAAAGCTCCATGTGGCTTTCGCCTTGTTTTTGAGTTTGAGGTTGATTGCCGCCTTGTCGGAGAACGAGATACCCGACAGTACCTGCATAGGCTGATGGTTCTCCATGACCTCGACGGCTCCGACATCATCGTGACTTATGCCGTTGGTGGCAATTCCGTATTTGCCTCCGAGAAGGTCGGAACCTTCGATATAGAACTTGTTTATATCCTCGCCCTGATACTGGATTTTTCCACTCTGCGAAACATCAATACCAGGCATACGTTTCAGCACATCGCCGATGGACCGGTCTTGTGACTGCGCGAAACTACCGACATTGTATGTGATGGTGTCGCCCTGTTCCCGGATACGGTCAGCCTTTACCGTAACTTCTTTGAGCAGGGTTGCCCCGGCTTCCATATAGACAGTAAGCGGAAACGAAACGCTGTCAAGCGGTAACGACTGTTTGGCGAAGCTCATCATCGTAACTTCCAGTCGGCAACCGCTGACCGACGGCAACTGCATGGTAAATCCTCCGTCGGCCTTTGTGGAGGCAAACTTCTTGATTTTGCCGTCAGCACCCTTGATGATGACCGAAGCCCCGACAAGCGGCTCATTCGCCTCGCGGTCAATCACCGTGCCGCGCACATCGACCTGCGCCACGACAGAAAGCGAAGCGACAATCAGACAAATATAATATATGAGTAACCGTTTCATTTGTGATAGTCGGTTTCAAGAAGGTCAAATCCAGGCTTGCCGGTTTCGTAATCTATTTTTTCTTGTGAAACTCTGGGTGCGTCCGTTCCGAAATGCAGGTCGCGCATACCCTGGAAATTGTCGTATCGGTATCTGCACAGTTGCAAAAACTCCTTGCGAGTTGTCTTTTCATAATCTATCGGCTCATAGATTTTCGGAATATCCATGTTTACCGATTCTATTCCGGTGATAGTGAAGTGGTGCTGACCTGTCGAATCAACCGCTTCCATAATCAGCCCCGGCAGACCGAGCAGTTTCCATGGCCCGGCGTTAATCGGTATGTCGGGAGTAAACCAGACTTTCCATTGACGGCCATGATAGTTGGCGGTCGCCAACAGACAGTCATATCCGAGAACAGTTTTCACCGAATCTTCGGTGATACTCCAGTCTCGTTCTTCTATATCCTCGGTATACTTTCTATATTCATGATAGACCATATCCCACACCTTGAACTTTCCTTTTCCCTTTACAATATATGTAGTTACAGGTTGTCCGACGCCGGATGATTCAAGTATTGCCTCAACCTCATCACGAGGTTTACCCATAACCTGCCCCATGACAATCATACTTGTCTGATTGTACCATTGGTTTCCCTTATCGGTGCATCTCATGGAGTCAACCCATTGGGTATGCTCATTATAGAATTTCGAGCAGTCAGTTCCCGCAAGCAGGATATAGTCGTGATGCTTCTCTATTCCGCGAGGGTCGAAGAAATGATAGTCATAACTCGCCTTTATCTGCGCCTTCTGCGCAAACAAAGGCATAAATCCGATAACGGCAATTATTAGTGAAATGTATCTTGTCATAAACTTATTTTGTTCTCCTCCAGCTCATTTGGAGATTTTGTTAATAAAGAAAACGTGAGCCAACTATGCCACGTCTAACTTGATGGTCGTAGGAAACCTTTGATGCAGATGTAACAATAGTAGCTCACGCTATTAGCGTGAGAACCACTATGCTATCTCTTGCATCGTTTTGAAAATTTCCTACGTTTTCAAGTTACAAGATATGCATAACGCTTCTTATTTTTCCAAAATGTCGTGGATCGGTCGTAACCTTTCCGACTGCCAAGATACAAAATTTTTATGAAACGCCTTATACCGAGAGGGCAAAAGTATCGTGGTATGGGAATTTGTGCACAAGTGCACCAA
>SFER01000117.1 GCA_004557195.1 Bacteroidales bacterium
AAGGATATTCGCGCACGGTATTGGTATATGGTGCAATGTATTACATCGCATTGGACTACACGCTATTTGCAGGAAGCCATCAAACTTGATGACTATGGCAAACATGGAGCATTGGCAAACAACTTCACAGAAACCCTCCCTGCACCGGAAGCTTGTGATGTGAAATCTATGCTCAAAGACCCATATATATTCGATATGCTCACTTTTACCGACCCATACAATGAACGCGATGTGGAAATAGGATTGGTTAGGCATGTAGAAAAATTTCTTGTGGAAATGGGTGCCGGATTCGCTTTCATGGGACGGCAATATCACATAGAGGTGTCGGGCGATGATTACTACATCGACATTTTAATGTATAATGCCTTTTTGCACCGCTATTTGGTAATTGAATTGAAAGACACGGAGTTTATGCCGGAATATATCGGCAAACTGAACTTCTATTGTTCAGCCGTAGACGATATTCTTTGCCGTGAGGGAGATAATCGAACTATCGGGTTATTGCTTTGCAAGAGCAAAGACCGTATAAAGGCTGAATATGCCTTGCGTGATATTCAGAAGCCAATCGGCATATCCGACTACGAATTAGGGCAAGCCCTGCCGAAAGGCTTCCGTGGCAGTTTGCCTACCATTGAAGAGATTGAGAAAGAATTGGAGTTTAAGAGTATATCAGATTCAACCATTAAATCGCATCAATTAGACTAAAAGGATATAAGGAACCTGGGACAACCGATTTTGACACTCGTTTAACCCTCTCCACCCGCGCTGCAAAGTAGCGCCCACATGAGCCACTCCGAGTTCACAACAGCCACACGCACCGCCGACCAAGCGCAGCGAAGCGTCCGCTCCCTCCGCGCTGCAAAGCAGCGCACCGCACCTCCGCCCGCGGAGACGATGACCCAAGGCGAGCATTTCAGCCACCCCGGTAGGTGGTGGCAGCCGTGCGTAGCCGGGTATTTCGCCGACCGGGGTGTCGGCGACATGCCCGGAGCACCGAGCGCACATATATAATCGCCACCCCGGAGGCGGTGGCAGGCTGTCCGCTACCAACGGCGCCACACATCCGCCAAAGCGGAGACGAGTCTGTCAAGAGCGAGCGTCAGCGAGTCCCTCCGAGACCTCTGAGATCTCCGAGTTACTCGCCGTCGCTCGCTACAGATAGCGGCACCCCGAAGCTGGTGCTCCTGCTCATAACGACCCGGCACTTACGAAGTTGTGCCGGGATCAACAATAGAGAGAAAAATGCGTGCCAAAGGTACGCCCCAAGAACCCACAATCGCAAATAACCATGTTAAATCACAAATTCCCGCGCAATCTGCACGAGCCCCGCCCCACATAAAAGCCTATTGGCCCTATCTAAAAAACATACACTATTCCATGCAGGACATCGGTTTCACGCCCGAAAACACCGCGGCGGAAATTTTTAGGGTGTAAATGTTTGGAAGGCAGGGGAGTTTTGTGTATCTTTGCAACGAAATAACTCAAAGGTGCCTTTCGGTGAAAAGGGAATCGGGTGAAAATCCCGGACAGAATCCGCTGCTGTAAATGGCATTATGCGCTGTTTCAATCGGTTATCCACTGTTCAAATAAGTGAATGGGAAGGGCGAAACTGCGTGCCATGAGTCAGAAGACCTGCCTTTGATGTGTTTTCATTGCTTTCGTGATATAGAGCGGGAAACAAGTTTCATCATTGCCCTCGATTTCGGGCTTTTCTCCATTTTTCCTCTGCTTTTTATATCCTTAAGCGATTAATGTTTAACACTTTAGGATATGGCTTCACTGCTTCGTAAAATATTGCCGTTTATTGCCGCGTTGCCGCTCGTTGCGGCGGCGCAGACCGATGTCGATGATGCAGCTCTCGACTCGGTGCTCCAACTTTCAGAGGTGAAGGTTGTGGCTGCCCGTGTGCCGTATTCCACTGTGATTCCGGCGCAAAAACTTGGCGGAAAGGCTCTTGAGGCACTGAATGTTCACTCTGTTGCCGATGCTATCCGCTACTTTGCCGGCGTGCAAATCAAGGACTACGGCGGTGTGGGCGGCGTGAAGACCATCGATGTCCGCTCGATGGGCACCAACCATCTTGGGGTGTTCTACGATGGGATTCAACTCGGCAATGCGCAAAACGGGCAAATCGACCTGGGAAAATATTCGCTCGATAACATCGACCGCATCGAACTCTATAACGGGCAGAAAAGCGACATTTTCCAGCCGGCACGCGACTTTGGAAGCGCCGGAACTGTGTATATCTACACCCGCACACCGCAGTTCACAATCGACAAGCGCGATAATTTCCGCGCCATTTTCCGCACCGGCTCGTTTGGTGTGGTGAATCCGTCGCTTCTGTGGGAACATCGATTCAACGACCGGGTTTCGATGTCGGTTAATGCCGAATACACCTATGCCACCGGGCGATACAAGTTCCGCTATCGCAAGATGTTCAGCGATGGCACAGTGGCATGGGACACAACTGCCACACGGCGCAACGGCGACATCAACGCTCTCCGCGCCGAGGCTGCCCTGTTTGGCAGAATCGACAATGGCAGATGGCAGTGGAAGGCTTATTTCTACAATTCCGAGCGCGGTATTCCGGGTGCCATCGTGAACAATGTGTGGAAAAATTCGCAACGCCAGTGGGACACCAATTTCTTCACACAAGGTCTGTTCCGAAAGGATTTCAGCAGCGTGTATTCGCTGCAGGTAAAGGCAAAGTACGCTCGCGACTATATGCACTACAACAACCCCGACACCACTCTAATGTATATCGACAATCGCTTTTGGCAGAATGAGTTATATCTCACTGCTGCCAATCGTTTTAAGATTCTCCCCGGATGGGAAGCGAATGTCGCTGTCGATTACCAGTGGAATACCCTCGATGCCGACCTCGTGAATTTTGCCGAACCTACGCGACACACCCTCCTCACCGCTTTCGCCACTGCATTCCAGTGGCAGGGATTCAAGGCACAGGCAAGTGTCCTGGGCACTTTTGTGAGCGACCGCACCGTGAATGCAGCCGGACAGCAAACCAACAATCGCCACTATTTCACTCCGGCGGTGTTTGTTTCCTATCAGCCTGTGAGCAGTGAGTTGTTTTTCCTCCGTGCTTTTTACAAGCGCATTTTCCGTATGCCCACATTCAACGACCTATATTATACCGACATCGGAAATGCCAATCTCCGCCCGGAATATGCCACCCAATACAATATCGGCGCTCAATACGACCGCGAGTTTGATTCCTCTTTCCTCCGTTCGCTCGGTGTGTCGATAGACGGATATTACAACCTGGTAACCGACAAAATCATCGCCGTGCCCAAAGGCAACGGGCAGTATCGCTGGATGATGATGAACATTGGCAAGGTGAAAATTCGCGGTGTTGATGTGGCTGCCAATGCCGTGATGGCGCTTCCTGCCGACATCTCGCTCCGCACACGCCTCACCTACACCTATCAGCGTGCGCTCGACTACACCGACCCCTCGGATTGTGGCGATGGCGGCTCCTATAAGGGGATGATTCCTTATATCCCACAGCATAGCGGCTCTGTTGCAGCCTCGGCGCTATGGCGCAATACCGAGATCGACTACAGTTTCATCTATGTGGGCGAGCGTTATCACTCATCAGCCAATATCCCGGCAAACTATGAGCAACCGTGGTACACCCACGACCTTGCCGCATCATATTCGTTCCGACTCAACCGCTGCGCACTTCGTCTCACTCTCGAGGTGAACAACCTCCTCGACCAGCACTACGATGTGATTCGCAACTATCCGATGCCGGGACGCAACTACAAAGCAATCGTAAAATTTGATTTCTAACTCGATGAAACACTGTATTTTCTACATATCGCTGATTCTCCTCACTCTGCTTGGTGGCACTTCCTGCCGCCACGACGATGTGATTTTCATCCCCGAGCATGTTCAAGTGGCTGAACCCACCTATTCTGCCGTCACCGGCTTCTATCTCCTTAACGAGGGGAATATGGGCATGAACAAGTGCACCCTCGACTATTACGATTACGCTTCGGGGGTTTATACCCGCAATATCTACGGAGCCGCCAATCCCTCGGTGCCCAAGGAACTTGGCGATGTGGGGAACGATATCGCCATCTATGGCTCGCGACTCTATGCCGTTATCAACGCATCCAACAAGGTGGAGGTGATGCGTGCCTCGGACGCCACTCGCATCGGGCAGATTGAGATTGCAAATTGCCGCCGTATCGCTTTCAAGGATGGTTATGCCTATGTTACTTCCTATGCCGGTCCGATTGTTATCGACCCGGAATACAAGCAGCGAGGATATGTTGCCAAAATCGACACTGCAACCATGCAGGTGGTGGATAAGTGTCTTGTTGGCTATCAGCCCGACGGAATTGCCATTGCCGAAAATAGGATTTATGTGGCTAATTCGGGCGGGTATATGGTCCCGAACTACGAGAATACCATCTCGGTAATCGATTTGGCTTCGTTCACCGAACTGAAGCGCGAGGTTATCGACATAAATCTCGAGAATGTCATTGCCGACTCTCGAGGCCGCCTGTGGATTTCTTCGCGCGGCGACTATGAGAAGGTGAAGTCGCGCCTTTTCTGCTACGATTTGCGCAAAGAGCGTCTCGAGGCTGCCTACGACATCCCTGTGGGGCAGATGACCCTATGTGGCGACTCGCTATACATCGTCAGCAATGCCTACAGCAATATCACGCAGGAAACCACAACCTCGTTTGCGCTTTTCGACATCGAAAAGTGTGCCAAGGTGTCGGATATGTTTATAACCGATGGCACCAACGAGCGTTTCTCCCGACCTTATTCCGTGAATGTAAATCCTCTAACAAAAGAAATATTTGTTTCCGACGCTAAAAACTATGTTACACCCGGCACCCTCTATTGCTTCTCTCCACAGGGCGTATGCCTCTGGAGTGTTCGCACCGGCGATATCCCCGCTCACATAGTTTTCACCGGCGACATATCTTATTAATACGGTTTTGAATATGAAAACTACTCTGTTTTTCTCAGCTTTGGCATGCTTCTCTCTTTCGCTATCGGCTGCCACACCCTACATTAACAAGGTGTATGAGTATCTCCCGGCTCCCGGTCAGTTTGTCAACACAATGCCTGAATACGAGTCGGGCGACAATGCATCCTCTATCCTGTCGAAGGTGGAAGAGGCGATACTCGCCGACAACAAGGGGTTGATTACCCTTGGCGCGCTTGGCGGATATGTGGTGTTTGGTTTCGACCACACCATTGTCAATGTGCCGGGACAATACGATTTCCGCGTGTGGGGCAATGCGATGGTGAATACCAGCGAACCGGGTGTGATTTATGTGATGAAAGACGAAAACGGCAATGGCATCCCAGATGACACTTGGTATGAAATCGCCGGCAGCGAATATAACAACGCTGCTTGCAAACACAATCTCGAAATCACCTACTATCGTCCCGCTTCCTCGAGCGAGGATATCCGTTGGAGTGCTTCCGACGGCACTTCGGGCGTAGTAGCTCGCAACACATTCCACAATCAGCCCTATTTCCCACAATGGCTGAATGATGAAACTATCTCTTATCGTTGCACTATGCTCCCGCCAAACTACACCTATTCAGGCGGAATTTATTACCTCAATGCCTTTGATTATGGATATGCCGACAACCATCCCAATACCGATGAGCGTTCCGGCATTAAGATTGAGTGGGCGGTGAAAGCAGATGGCTCTCCTGCCAATCTCTCGGGCATCGATTTCGTTAAGGTCGCCACCGGACTTAATCAGGTGCTTGGACCGATAGGTGAGAGTTCAACCGAGGTTTCGGGAGCCGAAGACCTCCATGTCGATGCCGATGGGGTTGATGATAATTTTGCCAATTCTTCTGTTGTGCTCCTCAACACCGGCGCTACCGATTGCTTGTATATCTCCTGTGTTGAGCCTGTCGATGTGTCGGTATTTTCCCTTTCGGGTGCCTGCCTTGCCGCTGAACACCTTGCAGAAGGTGATAATTCAATGGAGGTGGCATCGCTCGCTCCGGGTGTGTACATCCTTCGCACCCCCAAGGCTGCGTTCCGCTTTGTCAAATTCTAATTCGTTATAAGATTACTTCCGCCTTATTCGTTGATTAATCGAAATTTAAGCAACAACATTCAAAATTCAAAATAGTGGAGAGATGGCATTTTTTGCTTATCGCTTTTGTTTTTGCTTTTTTCCACCGTGCTCAACATCGGGCTTGACCTTTTGTTCATCATAGTGTTCCGCTGGGGAGTGGCGGGCGCAGCCGCCGCAACGGTTTCCGCCCAGCTTATCAGCACCGTGGCGTGCTTTGTCTATGCATTTGTGAAATATCCGAAAATAAGGCTGCGCCCCGCCGACTGGAAAATCGACATTGGAGACGCGCTTCTTCACGCAGAACAGGGAATACCCCTTGGGCTGCAGTTTTCCGTGCTTGCGGTGGGAATTATCGTTATGCAAAGCGTTGTGGTCAAATTTGACATTCTTGACGGCGCAATGGTTTCAAACGCCGCCCAAAACGGCTTTGGCGCGGCAAACAAGCTTCATAACCTGCTTATGACGCCCCTTAACGGCCTTGGTTCGGCAATGACCAGCTTTACCGCCCAAAATATGGGCGCAGACAAGCCCGAACGCATTAAAAAGGGCACGCTTCA
>SFER01000118.1 GCA_004557195.1 Bacteroidales bacterium
AATTGGATCCTTTGAAGGATGTACCAATCTCGCAACAGTGAACATGAATAACAAACTTATAAAAATCGGCGTGCATGGTTTTACCGGATGTACAAGCCTCAAGTCTATCGTGTTGCCAAAAACTTTACGGTATCTTGGTTATGAGTCATTCAAGGGCTGTACCGCTCTCGAATCCGTTACATTTGAAGACGGCATCAATTTCTTCTATGATGGCGCCTACAGATTTGGAACAAATGTTTTCGAGGGTTGTATAAACCTCAGCTATGTGAAATTGCCGGAAACTACTACCGAGGGTGTATATTTTAACATCCCTACAGGAACATTTATAGATTGCATAAACCTTAGGTCGATTAATATCCCGGCTAATACCAATAGAATCGAAGCAGAAGCATTCTTGCGTTCCGGTCTCGAAAGCCTTGACCTCACCCCGATTCCTGAGACGGGTACGGTTTATTTGGCTGGATATTACACTTTTGCCGGTTGTAAAAATCTTAAAAGCGTTACAGCCAATTGTAATGTGGAAATGGCTTATAATAGTCAATTCCTAAACTGCACCGCTCTCGAAACCGTTAACATCGAAGGCTCCTATCCAACCAACTACACACACCTTGGCATCGCTGCTTTTAAGGGATGCACAGGCTTGAAATCGTTCAAAGTTTATCGACTTGAGAATTTGCCCGACAGTGCTTTCGCCGGCTGTACAAGTCTCACCGAGTTTGCTCCTACCTATGGCACTGCTAAATCAATAGGTACAGGCTGCTTTGCCGGCTGCACAAGCCTTGAAACAATGGATTACACTCAGCACCAGGATAATATGTCAATTGGCGAGGGCGCTTTCTCGGGTTGCACCGCTTTGAAGAGTTTCTACTTCTCCAGAATCACATCCATTGGCAAAGAAAGTTTCAAAGGTTGTGTTTCTCTGAGCGAAACTCCCAACTTTGGCAGCTGCTATATTAATTCAGTAGGAGAAAGCGCGTTTGAAGGCTGCTCGAGCCTCACACGTTTGGAATTCGCTTATCTCACATCGGTTGGCTCCAAGGCTTTTGCCGGATGTAGCGCGTTGACAACTCTTGATTTCAATCCTTTCAACAAATACAGTGCTCCGGCTGTGGCAAGCGAAGATGCTTTCGATGAATGGAACTATAATAACACTGTGATTGATGTCCCCGACAACAAATACAGCTGGTTTGCCGAGCACGAAATTTGGAAAAAGTTCCTCCGTATCAAGCACCCCGAAACATTAGCCTACACAAGCGTTACAGGCGGATACTCTGTCGGCAAAGGGCAATATGCTCTCGACAGCGACTTCACCGGTATGCTCGTGATTCCGGAACAACACTCTTCCGGCTATGTTGTGGCTATCGCTGCGGGAGCATTCCGCAACCTCACCGGTATCACCGGCGTTACTCTCCCCAAGAAATTGACATCCATCGGCGATGAGGCGTTTGCCGGCTGTACAGGTATCACAACCGTAATCAACAAGGCTACCACTCCTATCGAGTGCAACGAAAATATCTTCGACGCATCGGTTTATGCCGCTGCCACTCTCTATGTGCCGTTTGGAAGCCTCGATGCTTATAAAAACACCCTCCCGTGGAGCAAATTCGTCAATATCAAGCAAGGTATCGGCGAGCATACTCTCGCTGTTCCGGTGGCTTCTCGCGAGCCGGGCGTGTTCAACGAGTCAGGTTTCGATTTGACACTCACCAACCCCAACGGAACAGGCTCTATCTATTATTACATTGTTCCCGAGGGGGACACTTCCACCGGTGTGCGCACTGTCAGCACCTATTCCGCCTCATCTCCATTGCGTATCTCTTCCACCTGCACGGTTGTGGCATACATCTATGATGGCACCAACTGCAGCGACCCGGTTTCTTTGACCTACACCTATCAGTATCTCGAACCCGAAATGAATCTCACAGTGTGGGTCAACGGCATGGAAATCACCGAGGAGAATTGCTACGATGTACTTGGCGACAAAGGTTCTGTTACCTACGATATGAAGTCGGGCATTCTCACTCTCACAAGTGCCACTATCAATCTCCCCGAGAAGGTCGATCAAGCCGCAATTGTCTCGGAAGGCGGTGCTCTCACCATCAATGTCGATGGCTTCAACTACATCAACGCCAAGACAATGGGTATCTACTTCGGTTACGCGAAAGATATTCCTACTCACCGCATCTGTGGCGTGGGCAAGGAGAACAACACGCTCACCATTATGCTCGACAACTCCTACGGTGAAGGCGATGCTATCTACGCCTATCTCTCAAATCTCGAAATTGAGAATTGCGCCGTTATGATTTACAATTGCACCAATGGTATCTTCATGAAGCCCGCCGGTCTTGGTGAAGACGGAAAACTCTCTGTGCTCGGCACAAGTGTGGTGGGCATCAATGCTAATCATTCGGCTCTCACCAATGTCGTTGCGCTCAATCTCGACAAGGGGCTGCAAATCCTCGACCCCGTTGGCGCTAAGTTCAACCCGGAAGATAAGGATGGCAACATCTTCGACTCCGAAGGCAATCTTAGCGGTCGCTTGTATATCGGTTCTGTTGAACCAAGTAATATCAACGATATTCCCAATATCCAGCAAGGAAAAGAAACTGTTACTTTCACAACATTCAGCGAAGAGCTCTCGTTGGAAAACAATGCAATTGGCGACATCTACTTCAGCATCACCGACAACACCAGCGGTTGCGACCCCACTCACGGTTTGATTCTCAATGCAATGTCGTCGCTTGAGGATGTTGCTCAATTCAACAGTGAAATTGAGAGCAGCGGCTATGCCTCCAACAGCAATTTCAACGGTATTGCTGTGAAAGTGAAAGGCACCGGTAGCGTTACATTCCCCTCAATTCAAAATTCCGGCTCTGCTCGCCTCACTATCCTCCTCGGTGATGGCACTCCTGTCTATGGCGACGAACTTCCGGGTTTGAAATATGAATTTACCACTGCTAAGGCTAAATACCTCTACATCTTCGGTACTCTGAAAGATACCAAGTCGGCTCCTTCTCTCAAGGAAATCAAGCCGGGCGCCGACTATGTTAACATCTATAGCATGGAGATTGAGATTACCGACATCAACGGCGGTGTTATTGACACCGAGAATGGTCTCGACAAGGTGTTGGCAGCCGGTGCCGATGATTGTTGCCGAATCAACACTACTCTCTTCGGTCATTATCACGACGGCAAATATCTCTACGCCTCGACAATGCGCAACAGCGGTTCTTCGAAGAACACCTTCAACGAGGGTAAGAAAGAAGAATGGTGGAGCGACAAAGCCGAAAAATTCAACCAGGAAGACTGGGTGGCTGTCTCCGGCTTGACTGCCGAATTTGTAGGGCAGGAAATCGCGAGTGGCAACGTGGCTACCGTCATTTCCAACACCGCATATCCTGTTATCTCATTCGACGACAAGGTGTCTTACACCAAGAGCAAGGGCATGGGCATCAACACATTCCGCGTGGCAAACTTCAATATCAATGCCAAGAGCGAAGCTGTAAGCAACATTTGGCTCGTGGCTCCGCAACCCGCCGAATATTGCACCGTTACCGGTTATGTGAGTTCCAAGAATATCTACGCCGAAGACGGCTATCTCGTATTGCAATCGGCAGAGGGTCCGACAATCAAAGAGGTCAAGACCGAAATCGAGCCGCTCACCATGAATGTATATTACGACCAGGCAGCCCTCAAATTGGGTGCCGACGGCTGGTATGCATTCACCGGAATCGTGTCGAAAGAGGGCGATGCTTTGAAATTCACAGCATTGGAAGCCAACGACAAGCCCACCGGCGTTGAGGATGTAGATGCCGGCACAGCACGTGTATTTGCCGCAGCCGGCAACATCAACGTCATTGCCGACACACAAAGCGCAATCGCCGTTTACTCGGCAAATGGTCAGCTCGTAACCGCATTGGAAGCCACCGACGCAACAATCGCCGTATCCCCCGGCTTCTACATCGTGAAAGTTGGCAACCAAGTAACAAAACTCGCAGTGAAATAATTCCCGCAACATATCTCCCCAAGGGACTGCCCGCCCGGCAGTCCCTTTTTTCGCCCCACCGGCAATCAACACTGCACGGCGCCCGCTGCGATCCCCGCTAATTTTGGTATTTTAACAACGATATCTCGCAAGTTATTTATAATTTTGCACTCGAAATTGCGTTTATAGGTTATGAAGTGTAAATTAGTGATATTGATGCTCATTTTCATGCTGCTACCCATCTCGGCGGTGGCGCAACAGGAGGTGAGCGCCCTTAACAAAGTGTATAAGGGGAAATATCATTTTGTCGATGAGGCTACCGGCGACACTTTGTGCATGATTGTCTTCAATCCCATTACCATTTATCCCCCGGAGCGCTTCAAAAACGCCAAAGAGGAGAAATTCTATTGGAAGACCGTGCGCGATGTGCGACGAACTCTCCCTTATGCCAAACTCATCTGCGCCACCCTCATCGAAACCTACGAGTATATCGAGACATTCCCCACTCAAAAGGAGCGCGAGGCGTATCTCAAAGAGATGGAGTCGGCGATTTTCAACCAGTACAAGCCTATCATGAAGGGCTTTACTCGCTCGCAGGGCAAAATGCTTGTCAAACTTATCGACAGAGAAACTAACCAAACTTCCTATAATATTGTGAAAGCCTTCCTCGGCTCGTTCCGCGCCGGATTCTGGCTCACCTTCGGCAAACTTTTCGGGGTGAACATGCGCGCAGACTACAAACCCGATAAGAACAAGGAAGACGCAATCATCGAACGCATCTGCGTGCGCATCGAGCAGGGTACTTTATAGTAATAGGTTATGGACTTTATCAATCAGATGTTTATCGAGCATAGCGCGTTGCAATCTATTATTGTAGTGGCAATTATTTGCGCCATCGGACTTACGCTCGGCAAAATTAAGGTGTGTGGCATCTCGCTCGGTGTTACTTTCGTGTTTTTCATAGGCATTCTCGCCGGACACCTCGGCTTCACTATCGATGCTGCCACGCTCAACTATATCGAAAGTTCCGGATTGGTGCTGTTTGTCTATGCGCTCGGTCTCCAAGTGGGTCCCGGATTCTTCAGCGCATTCCGCAAGGGCGGTCTTCGCCTGAATATGCTCGCGCTCGCCGTCGTGATTGTGGGTACGCTGTTTGCTGTCCTGCTCGGGGCTTTATCCGGAGTGTCTTTGCCCGACATCATGGGCGTGATGTGTGGCGCTTGCACCAACACCCCTGCGCTCGCGGCTGTGCAACAATCGCTTGTCCAACTCGGCATGTCGGCTTCTTCGCCCGCTCTCGGCTGCGCCGTAACCTATCCGCTCGGTGTCGTGGGCGTGATAATCGCCATGCTGCTCATGCGCAAGCTGTTTGTCCGTCCTGCCGATATCTCCGCCGATAAGCCCGAGGCAAAAAACAAAACCTACATCTCGGCTTTCATTATCCACAACCCTGCGGTTTTCGACAAAACGGTGCAGGATGTGGCAAAAATGAGCCACTTGCAGTTTGTGATTTCCCGCCTGTGGCGCAACGGAAAGGTGTCGATTCCCACCGGAGACACGGTGTTGCACGAGGGCGACAAGATTCTTGTGGTTACATCCAACCGCGATGCCAATGCCTTGGTGCTCCTTTTTGGCGAGCAGGAAAACAAGAATTGGAACGATGACGACATCGACTGGAACGCTATCGACAGCCAGCTCATCTCGCAGCGCATCCTCGTTACGCGCCCCGAAATTAATGGTCGTAAACTCGGTTCGCTCCGTTTGCGCAACCACTATGGCATCAACATCAGCCGCGTGTATCGTTCGGGTGTGCAACTCCTCGCCACTCCCGACCTGCGCCTACAACTTGGCGACCGTCTCACTGTGGTGGGCGAAAAGCCTGCAATTCACAATGTGGAGAAGGTGCTCGGCAACGCGGTGAAGTCGCTCAACGAGCCCAATTTGGTCTCTGTCTTTATCGGCATCGTGCTCGGTCTCGCTCTCGGAGCAATCCCAATCGCCATTCCCGGTATGGCTTCGGTTAAACTCGGTCTTGCCGGTGGCCCCATTATTATGGGTATCCTTGTGGGAACTTTCGGCCCTCGCCTCCACATGATTACCTACACTACTCAAAGTGCCAACCTCATGCTCCGCGGTCTCGGACTTGCGTTATATCTTGCCTGTCTCGGTCTCGATTCGGGTGTTCACTTCTTTGAAACCGTGTTCTGTGCCGAAGGCTTGCTGTGGATTCTCCTCGGCATCGCGATTACAATCATCCCGGTGGTGATTGTCGGCGTTATCGCCCTCAAATGGCTGCACATCGATTTCGGCACAATTTCGGGTATGCTTTGCGGCTCGATGGCAAACCCGATGGCGCTGAACTATGCCAACGACACCCTCCCCGGCGACAACCCCTCGGTGGCATACGCGACAGTGTATCCCCTCAGCATGTTTGCCCGCGTGATTATCGTTCAGATTGTGATTATCGCGCTCATTTAGCCCCGATTGAATTTACTCCGTGTTTTTTTGTGGAATTTTTGTGGTTTATATCGTGTTAATAGTGTTGTAACCATCCGAACTAAGCCGGCATGGAGCCAACAAAAAAATCGCGCGTTTTATTCGTGCGATTTTTTGTAATAGAAAGGTAGCATTTGTCTGATTT
>SFER01000119.1 GCA_004557195.1 Bacteroidales bacterium
GACCCATCACGGTCATTAAAGCGAATTTCTTCATATTATTGTTATAATATTTTTTAGATTTGACTATTCTTAAAGGCGGTTTGGCGGCGGGTTTCACCGCCAAATCGTCTTATAATTAATTTTATTCGGCAGCGCTTACCTTAACAGTATTGTTGTTGGTATCCAAAGTCAAAGTGTACTTGCCGGGGGCTAATGGGTTAACCCAGAAGCAACCTTCGCCGGTTACACAAGGCATCGGAGTGTCGAGAGCGGTTTCAACATTGCTACCATCGGCAGATGCTGAATAGGGAGTAGAACCCCAGCCGGCGAGGGCGGGATAGATGCGGAAATACCATCCATTGGTGCAAGATTCACAACCATCTTCGAATGTGAATGTGCCGGTATAAACACCCGACTCATTGCGGTCGGCGATGCGCCATGCCTCATAAACAGATGCACTTGATTCATCGGGAGTAGCCCAACCTGCGTTGTTTCCTACTACATACATGTATTGAGCAACAACCGGTGCTGCGCTACCTGCAGTTACTGTGATAGAAGGAGTTGAAGAAGAGAAGTCGGCTGTGATAGTCATTTCTCCACCTTGCCATCCTGCAAATGTGAACGAACCTTTACCGTTAACGAGAGGAGCAGTGAAAGTACCATCAACCAATTCAACATTAGTTCCTTCGTCATCAACTTTATAACCCCAAGAGTCGCCACCGTCCCAACCTGTAAGGTGAACATAGAGACGGAATGTAACGTCGCCTGCAGGGATGTCGAATGTGTTGGAGTAAACCTTGCTACCGATAGCATTTTGAGGCTCGAAGAGGCGAGCGCCTGCAAGAGCGGCAGCATTACCCTCGGAAGGCTCGGTCCATCCACCGAATGCACTTGCACTACCGATAACCCAGATGTAGTCGGGAGTCGGAACGGCGAAGTAGAGTTTCACCTTGTTGAGAGAAACCACATTGGAGCGGATTTCTGAAGATTCAACACCGGCGAGACGAGCAACGGCGCGGAAATAAACCTTTTCGGCATCGATGTCTTGGAAAGTTGACTCATCGACAAATCCGTGAAGTTCGCAAAGAACGAGAGCGAGGTCGGCGCTGCTGAAAGTCATTTTAGCAGTTGTACCTGTACCTTTAGAGGTAATTTCTTTGCAATTGGCGAAATCCTCGGTGAGAGAAACTTCCGCGCTATAATTTACCACAGCGGCATAGCCGTAATCGGGCTGGCTGCAAGAGAGTTCGAAAGTACCATCCTCGGTAAGTTCGAGATATTGATCTTGAAGTGCGGGTGTGTTGAGGACAAATTTAGTAGGCTGCTGATAAACAGGGTCTTTATCATCCTCACAACTGGTAAAGCCTACCAATGCAGCCGCACAAGCGAAAAATAATGCTAATTTTTTCATTGTTTTACCTTGTAATTAAATTAATAGCCTGTGTTTTGTTCGTAGTGAGCAAGTTCAACTGTGCTGCTTGGCAATGGGTAAAGAGTGAAGTTGCTATTGAAGTCGGCACCACCTTTTACGTTGTTTTTCCAGTTCCAAGTGTAGCCCGAAATCCATTTACCGTAACGGATAAGGTCGCTACGACGAACAGATTCTGTGTAAAGTTCACGGCAACGCTCGTCTTGGAGAGCAACAGCAGTGAGGTCGCCGGCGCCCCAAGCCTGGAGGCCTGCGCGTTCGCGGATATAGTTGACATATTCAAGAGCCTTACCCTTGTCGCCACCACCATTGAGGATAGCCTCGGCAGCAGAAAGGTAAATTTCAGCAAGACGGATTACAGCGTAGTCGCCACCCACCTGAGTTGTAGCAGCAGGAGAGTTGTCGCGGTCGATTTCGCCATTGGCATCAAAGTTCCAGTTGGTGTATTTAACAGCGAGGAAGCCGTTTGAACCGAAGTGGTCTTGGTCGAGGACGTCGTTGTTGATGTCGAAGCCATTGGCGGCTGTACACCAGAAGCGAGTACGTTTGTCGGGAGATACCGAGAAGTTGTCGTTCCAATCGAATTTCTCAACGAATTGACGGCGTGCGGTAAGACATTTCCAAGCGTCGCCGGCATTGTACCAAGATTTGCGGCATTCCCAAGCCGAACCATCTTTAGGTTCGCCAATCCATGCGTCAATCATGAAAGTGGAGTTTGCCCAAGAAGTACAGTAGGTAGCGTGTTGAGGGATGCACCAGATGATTTCGTTGATGGGGCTTGAACCGCCACCGCAGTATTGCTCGTTGTTGGCGCCAAAGAGTTGGCTGTAGTCAACGCAGAGACCTGAGTTTTGGAAACCGGCGCCTTTGTGGCGGGCGATGATTTCCTCGGCCTTTGCAGCACACTTGCTCCATTCAGCCTTGCCGCTATACACTTCGGCATTGAGGTAGAATTTAACAAGGAGAGCGTCGGCAACGTCTTTGCCCACTTGACCGTATTCAACAGTAGTGTTGTTGCCATATTCGGCAGAAACAGCCTCGAGGTCGGCAACCACTTTCTCATACACTTCGGCACGCTTGAGTTGAGGCGCGATAGAACCCATGAGCACGTTTTCGTCGGCATAAGGAACATTTCCGAAGCAGTCAATGAGATAGAAGTAAGCACCGGCGCGGAGCACGCGGCATTGACGCATATATTCATCGGCTTTAGCGCGAAGTGCATCGGTTGTGAGGTTGAAGTAACCTGCCTTTACAGTTTGGATGAAACTGTTGCACATCGACACGCAGATGGTGAAACGGGAATAAGTACCGAGGATAACACGGTTGTTGGCAGGAACGATACCATATTGGAATGTACCGTAGTCGGCATCGTTTGGAAGCCATGTAGCCTCATCGGAGTTGAGTTCTTCAAGGATGAATGCAGAACGTTGGAATGTTGACATACCACCGTCGAATCCACTTACCGAAGCATTGTTGTTGGCACCGTGAACGGTATATTGCTGATAAACGCCCGCCATGGTTTCGTCCATGTATTTTTCGGGATTTTCGGCAAAATTTGCGCTGGTTGTAGTGTTGGGGTCGGTAGGAAGCAAGTCGAGGTCGCCTACGCAAGAGCCTAACGAGAGAGTAGCAGCCACTACACCAAGTGAAAGGAAAATTTTATTTAATGTCTTCATTTACTTTAACTTTTAGAAATTAGAAAGTAGCAACTAAACCAAGTGTGCAAGTGATTGGACGCGGGTAAACATTGTCGTCGATACCGGAGTAAACCTCGGGATCAACACCTTTGTACTTGGTGATAACGAATAAGTTCTGAACTGCACCGAAGAGGCGAAGTTTGAGATTATTGTTAAGAAGGCTCGGGAAAGTGTAACCGAGAGTGATGTTGTCGCAACGGATGAAACTTGCGTTTTCTACGAAGTAGTCGCTAAGGTTCAAGTGGCTATCTGTTGTAGTGAAGATATAATCGTTACGCATAAGGTTGCTGAGCATGTAGCCCGACACACCATCGAGGCGAGTGCGTGAATAACGCGGTGAGTTATAAACGTAGTTGCCGATGTTGGCGCGGAGTGAAATACCGAGGTCCCAGTTCTTGAAGTTGAAGTTGTTGTTCCAAGTGAGGGTTACCTTTGGATCCGGTGAGTGGTAAAGGATGAGGTCTTTGTCATCGATTACACCATCGGCGTTTTGATCTACATACTGACCTTCGAGCGGGTTGCCTGCTGCGTCATACACTTGTTGATATACACGGAATGAGTATGCGGGCTCGCCTACAAGGTGCCATTGAAGTGTACCACCTGTTCCTGATGGAACGTCGCGTGCCGAGATTTGTGATGTTTCGGCGTCGCCGGTGAGGGCTGTAATCTTGTTGCGGTTCCATGCTACGTTAACCGATGTGTTCCAAGTGAAGTTCTTGGTTACGATAGGTTTGGCACCTACGGTAGCCTCGATACCAACGTTGCGGAGCGAACCGATGTTGCGGTTCATATAGTTGGCGGTGTTCATACCTGCAACCGGTGTCCATGCGAGAAGGTCTTTGGTATTGCGGAGATACCAGTCGAAGTTCAAAGTGAAGCGGTTGCTGAGGAATGCGAGGTCGAATCCGGCGTTCCATGTAGTTGTTTCCTCCCACTTGATGTTCTCGTCGTAGGCTTGTGGATACAACGGGTTGATCCATTGTCCGTTCATGTAGTATTGGAAGCCTTGCGAAGTAGAAGATGTGTAGGTTGCCATGTAGGGGAAGTAAGAACCGATATCTTGTTGACCTGTAACACCCCAACCGAGACGGAGTTTAAACTCGTTCATCACGCTGCGAGCATTTTCCATGAAGCTCATGTTGGAAATCTTCCAACCGAGAGCAACAGATGGGAAGAGACCCCAACGATTGTCTTTGTGGAAGCGAGATGTAGCATCGTCGCGGAGTGTGAAGGTGAGGAGGTAGGTGTTGTCGAATGTGTAGTTCAAACGACCGAAGAATGAAACGAGTTGGAGAGGAGCGCTCCAGCGGCTCATAGGAGCGTTGAGGATTGGGTCGTCAACTTTCCAAGATTGACCATCAGCACCTACAGCAGCGCCTTCGTTGCGTACAAGGTTGTATGCGCCGTCGGCATAAGTGTAGTTGTTGAAACCGAGTGTTCCGAGATAGTTGTTGCTATGGCCAAGATAAGAGAAGCGTTGCCAAGAATAACCTACAGTTGCATCCACGTTAGACTTGATTGCCTCAAATTCTTTGCGATAGTTGATATAGAAATCGAGGAGGGTGTTGCGTTGGAGTTCATACCATTTCGAGTATGTTCCGGCACCGTAAGCGCCCATCTTGATAAGGTCGTTGTTGCTCCATGCTTGAACCGAGTTCTCGGCAGTAGTGCTGTAAGCCTCGTTCTTCGATACCTGATAACCGAGGTTGAGGTTGAAGTGAAGTTCGGGGAGGAAGTGGAGCGAGTAGTCGAGTTGGATATTACCTGTCGAAGACCACACTTCATTGTTGTTGTCAACATCCTCGAGCATTTGCAATGGGTTTTTAGAAGCCTGGAGTTCAAGACCACCCGAAGAAAGAGTGATGTTGGTGTAGCCGTTGAACATAGTAAGACCTGTGTTGCCGTTGGTCTTGTAAGCAGTGCGAACAGGGAGAGTGGGGTTGAAAGCAACCGCAGCGCCCACTGCACCGGTATCGGCTGTTTTGCTCTTAACGTAAGAACCGTTTACATTAACCGAAACAGAGAGGTGATTGTCGAAGAACTTGGGGTTGAGGTTGAAACCTACAGTTGTACGTTGCATACCCGAAGTCTTCAAGATACCTTGGTTGTCGGTGAACGATGCGTTGATACGATAAGGAAGGCATCCGGCTGTACCACCCACACTGAGGCTGTAGTCGTGAGAGAATGAGGTGCGGAGCACTTCTTTCTGCCAGTCGGTGTCGGCTGTGCCAAGACCCGAAATCGCTGCATCGGTACCGATTTTGTTTTTAACTACATCGGCAAACTCTGCGCCGTTCATCATGTTGAGAGTGTTGCGGGCAGTGTTTACGTGGAAGTTGGCTGCGAAGTTTACTTGAGGACGACCTTTTTGACCTTTCTTTGTGGTGATAAGGATTACACCGTTAGATGCGCGCGAACCGTAGATGGCGGTGGCAGAGGCATCCTTAAGGATGGTCATTGTCTCGATGTTTTGGGGGTTAATCATTGTGAGGGCGTTTGTGCCACCTGCACCCGATTGGTCGGTCATGGGCACACCGTCAACCACGATAAGAGGGTTGTTGTTGGCAGAGAGTGAACTACCACCACGGATACGGATTGTAGCGTTACCTGTAGGATCACCACCATTGCTTGTTACTACAACACCGGGGCTTGCACCTACAAGGAGGTCTTGGGTTGAAGTAGCGATACCGGCTTCAATGTCGTCGGGTTTTACTACTGCGACCGAACCGGTGGCGTCGTTCTTCTTCACAACACCATAACCGATGGCAACAACCTCATCGAGCTTGATGCCGGCCTCTTTCATAACGATTTTCAACGAAGTCTGTCCCTTCACAGCAACTTCTTGTGGCTGATAGCCTACATAAGTCACCACGAGAATAGACTGAGGATCCACCTGGAGATGGAATACACCATCAAAATCGGTGGCAGTTCCGGCTGTGGTACCTTTTTGGATAACACTCGCCCCGATAAGAGGCTCGCCGGTCTCATCAACAACCGTACCTTGTACGGCAATTTTCTGCGCTAAAGCAGGAAGAGAAATGAATAACGCCATTAAAAGCGATACCCACATCTTTCGATTCATCTGTAAACAAATGTTCTTCATGCAAGAGTACTTTTTAATTTTACATTTGGGTTTATAATTAATAAATATTTGTTTCGTAGATATACATTATGCGTGGTTCCAAGTTGGTTTTTCCGGCGGTTACTCGTCAATCCGCTAATCTTTAGGCTTAGTGGCTTAATAAGTGAATCCCATGAAAAAATCATTATACGACCTAAAAGCATAATCAATCGCTCAATTACAATTCTAAATCATATACGACCTATTGAAACAACAAATAGTGCTATATATACAAGTGCAAATGTACTCACCTTTTTCCGATATTGAAAGAAATCCGGCTGTTTTTTTATCAATAAAACTAATATTTAACAATAAATGTTAA
>SFER01000120.1 GCA_004557195.1 Bacteroidales bacterium
ATTCGACATCTCTCTCCCCAAAGCTATAGCGGGGGAGGAAGCGACTGTAACTACTGCCTTTGGCGCAAAAGTGAGCGGCGGAAACTCAAGAATTTCGATGAAATACAACAGCACCGCGCTCGAATACTCCACTTCCGACCTTATTTCGGCTATCAGCAGCCTCACCTACGACCACCTTATCTACACAACCAGCAACAAGACCATCACCGTTGCCGGAGAGAATTTGGAGTGGGGCATCGACTATTCCTATAGCGGTGTGCTATACGATGCGCGTCTCGACTATATTGCCGTAAACTATCTGCGTCCGATTCAACTTGTCAACGGCAAACTCCAATTTCGACTCAGCGGCAATTATCGGATAAAAATTGACAACGCGACCGCCGAAACTATTGTGCTCGATGTTACCGATGCCATTCCGCAACGCTTGAGCGGCGAAGCCGATGCCGGCGGCGGCATGGTTTTCTATCCGATGAAGGCTGGCGAACGCGAATATTACGCATTCACCCCCGGCGGCACCTATTCAGCACCCACCTATGTGGGTAGTGTTGCCACACAAGACCTTCACGGCACTGCTACCCCCGACATGGTGATTGTTTCGCCTGCTGAATATCTCACTCAGGCTCAGCGCATTGCCGCCCTCCACGAGTCGGTCGATTCGATGGATGTGCTTGTGGTAACCCCGGAGGCTGTGTATAATGAATTTTCGTCGGGCACTCAAGATATCAGCGCGTTTCGCAAGATGTGCAAGATGTTCTACGACCGAGGGAAAGCCGATGGCGGCAAATTCGGCTATATCCTCCTTTTTGCACGCGCTCACTACGACAACCGTCGCATCACCGACAAGAGCAAGGTGTATGTGAAACACCCCATTATCCCCACATGGGAATCGGTTAACAGCGAAAACGAGTCGTCATCGTTCAACACCGATGATATCATCACCCACCTTGCCGACAACAGTGGTTTGAGCATCGCCGCCGACAACTGCGAAATCGCAATCGGGCGTATCCCGGTTACATCTTCGTCGCAAGCCAAGGAGGTGGTGGATAAACTCTACCGCTATGTGCAGGAGAGCAACCACTCCTTGTGGCGCAACAACATCCTCATCATCGCCGACGATGAGGACAACGCAGTGCACATGAGTCAAAGCGAGTCGCTTATCGAAAAGATGAAGAGCAACGGCGGTGAGCATTATTTCTACGATCGGGTATATACCGATGCGTTCCTTGCTACAAGTAGCGGCACCGGGCGTAGCTATCCCGACGCTCGCACCAAGATGTTCCGCTGTTTCAAAGATGGCGTCCTATGGGCTAACTACGTTGGGCACGCCAACACCGTGTCGTGGACTCACGATGGTCTCCTGTCGATGACCGACATCAACAATCGCTTCTACTACAACAATTACCCATTCCTCTACACAGCCACCTGCGAGTTTACTCGCTGGGATGCCGACGAACTGTCGGGCGGAGAATACCTCTATCTCAACCCTCGCGGTGGCGTTATCGGACTTATTTCGACATCTCGCGTGGCATATATCGGCGATAACGGCGTGCTCAATGGGAATGTGGCTAAATATGTCTTCTCCCGCGACAATGATGGCAACTATCGCCGCATCGGCGACATCCTCCGCCTCGGAAAATACAACTACACCAATAACAACAAGTTGCGCTACAGCCTCATTGGCGACCCTGCCATGCGGTTGGTCTATCCAGAAGCGCGCGTGGTGGTGGAAACCATCAACGGAGAAACTGTTAGCAGCAACAATATGCCCGAACTTGCCGCACGCTCCAAGGCTACTATCACCGGGCGCATCGAGAACATAGACGGCACCCCGGCTACCGACTTCAACGGAGTGGTGAACACCCGCCTGTTTGACGCCGAAACATCGGTTACCACCCACGGATATGGCGATGAGGGAGCCGAATTTCTCTATTACGAGCGCAGCAACACCCTTTTCATGGGTCAAGATTCGGTGGTAGATGGCAGATTTACGGTGAAATTCAATATGCCGGCGGAAATCTCAAACAACTATAGCCCGGCGATGCTCAATTTCTATGCCTCGGCATCCAACGGCACCGATGCCAACGGCTCAAATGAGCAACTTTATGTGTGGGGATACAGCGATGAGGTTTCCAACGACACAATAGGTCCCGAAATCCACTATTGCTATCTCAACAACGACCGATTTGCCAATGGCGATAATGTCAACGAGTCGCCGATGCTCATTGCATCGTTCTCCGACGAGTCGGGTATCAACATCTCCAACGTGGGTATCGGGCATCAAATGTCGGCAACCCTCGACGGCAAAACTCAATACACCGACTTGTCGCAATATTTCACCCCGGCGGCAGGCAATACCGGCGGCACTATCGCCTATCCCCTCGAATCGCTCATCCCGGGTGAGCACTCGATTAGATTCAGAGTGTGGGATTCGTTGAATAATTCGAGCGACACCACCCTCTATTTCAATGTGGTTGAGGGTCTTGCTCCCGAACTCTACGATGTGTATGCCGCTTCTCCGGCGCGCACTCAAGCCGATTTCTACTTGAGGCACAACCGCCCGGATGCAATGATCACCGTTACTATCGAGGTGTTTAACCTCATGGGTCGCGAGGTGTGGAGCACCACTCAAACCGGCAAGAGCGACATGTTCCTCTCGTTCCCGGTTACTTGGGACCTTGGCGACAATGCCGGACGCCGAGTGAGCCGCGGAATTTACCTCTACCGCGCTTCTATCAGCACCGACGGTGTTCAATATTCAACTAAGTGTAAGAAAATCGCTGTTGCAGCCGAATAGCATTATGGATAATTCGCAACCTATAACCCTGCGCCAACTTGCCACGCTTGTGGCAAAACAACTCCAAAACCCGTTGCTCCAAAACCGGTGGGTTACCGCCGACTTGAGCGATGTGGGGGTGAAAGGCGGACACTGCTATCTCGAACTCATCGAGAAGGATGATGCCGGAGCCACCGTGGCGCGTATCCGTGGCATGATTTGGGCGAACAACTATTCTCGCATCAGCGCCAATTTCCAGGCGGTTACCGGCGGCAAGATTCAGTCGGGAATCAAAGTGATGCTCTGTGTGAGTGTCAATTACCATGCGCAATACGGAATGTCGGTGGTTATCAACGACATAAACCCAGAATTTACACTCGGCGACATGGAGCGCCGCCGCCGCGAGATTCTCGCGCGCCTCAAGGCAGAGGGGGTTGACAATATGAACAAAAGTCTTGCCATCTCCACCCCGGTTCCGCAACGCATTGCGGTGATTTCTTCCGATTCCGCTGCCGGATATGGCGATTTTATGAACCAGCTCAACAACAATCCGCGCGGCTACAAGTTCTACACCTGTCTGTTTCGTGCCACTATGCAGGGGCGCGACACTTCCCCCACTATTATTGCCGCTCTCATGCGCATTGCCGAGCATATCGACCTTTTCGACTGTGTGGTGATAATTCGCGGCGGTGGCGCCACAGGCGACCTCAACTCCTTCGACGACTACGACCTCGCAAACAATGTGGCACAGTTCCCGCTCCCCATCATCACCGGCATCGGGCACGAACGCGACAACACCGTGCTCGACTACATCTCCTGGTTGAGGGTGAAAACCCCTACCGCTGCCGCCGAGTGGCTCATAGCGCAAGCCGACAAGATGATGAACAGTGTGGAGCAACTCTCCAAGAGCGTAGTGCTCAACGCGCGCGAATACCTCTCCTCGCAAAAGGAGCAGATGGCATATCTAAGCACCACTATCCCTCACACAGCGCAATCACTACTCGACAATGCCCGCGCCACACTCCAGCGCTACGCCATCTCTATCCCCGCCAATGCCCGCACCCGTGTATCCACATCGCTTGCCTCGCTCGACCACATCGCCGACACAATCCGCTCGGCGACAGCGCAGCGTGTGGCGATGGCGCGCCTCGAAATCGAGCGTCTCTACTCCTGCGTGGAGATTCTCAACCCTCGCAACACGCTCAACCGCGGCTATGCCCTCATTCGTAAAAACGGCAAATTCATCACCTCGTCCGACCAACTCGAGCCGGGCGATGAAATTGTAACCAACCTCAAATCGGGCACCGTCCGTTCTATCGTTAAACAAATAAAACACTGATATATGGAATCTCAACAACCCACTTCCTACCAGGCGGCAATCGAAGAATTGCAACGTATCGTCGCAGAAATGCAAAGTGAAAACTGCAGCATCGACAACCTGAGCGAATACACGGTCCGCGCACTCGAACTGCTCAAATTCTGCAAGGCAAAACTCACCGCTACCGACGAGAAACTTCGCAAGATTCTCGACGAACTCGAGTCGCAGCAATAGTATCGATTTGGCGCAAAAACCGGTCTAAACCTCGCAATAATCACGCAAAATGCTGATTCTGCGAGGTTTTTTATGCTTTTTTCGCCCATACTCTTGTATATACAGTAATTATACATTATATTTGCACGAAATTTAAAATTTTGTGCAATTATGATGCAAGAAAACATCGTAGAGATTTACGAGAAAAGTTTCCGCGACAACTGGGAACTTCCCGCATTAACCGACTACACAGAAGGTAAAACAACTACTTACGGGCAATTTGCCCGCGACATCGCCCAAATCCACCTTTTCTTTAAGTTGGCAGGCGTGAAAAAAGGGGACAAAATCGCTCTTATCGGTCGTAACACCCCCTATTGGGTTACTGTATTTATCGGTACAATCACCTATGGTGCCGTAATCGTTCCAATCCTCCAAGATTTCAATCCGCGCGACGCTCAGCATATCATCAACCACTCCGATTCGGTGCTCCTCTTTGCAGCCAACCGAATCTGGGAGCAAATGGACCTTGAGAATATGCCGTCGGTTCGTGCCGCGATTTCTTGCGACAACCGCGCACTTCTTGCGCAACAAGAACAGGAAACTATCGCTGCGCTCCTCGAGCAAATCCCTGCCGAATTTGAGAAGGAATACCCCAACGGCTTCACCGCCGAGGATATTAAATATGAGCGCCCCGACAACACCTCGCTCGCGGTTATAAACTACACCTCGGGTACAACCGGATTCAGCAAGGGTGTAATGCTCACTTATAACAACCTCACCGGCAACACCGTGTTTGGTATGCGCTCCAAGCTGCACTTCCCCGGCAGCCGTTGCTTGTCGTTCCTCCCACTCGCTCACGCCTATGGTTGCGCCTTCGACATGCTCACACCGCTCGCCACAGGCTCCCACATCACCCTCCTGGGCAAAATCCCGTCGCCCAAAATCATTGTCGACGCAATGTCGAAAGTGAAGCCCGACCTCGTTATCTGCGTGCCTCTCGTTCTCGAGAAAATCTATCGCAAGATGATTCAACCCATGCTCTCAAAGAACATGATTCGCTGGGCGCTCATGGTGCCTTTCCTCGACAACAAAATCTACGCGCAGATTCGCAAGAAACTCATCGAGGCATTTGGCGGCAACTTCTCGCAAATCATCATCGGTGGCGCCCCGTTCAACAAGGAAGTGGAAGACTTCCTGCGCCGCATCGAGTTCCCGTTTACAGTGGGATATGGCATGACCGAATGTGCACCGCTTATCAGTTACACCTATTGGACCGACTTCGTCCCCTACTCTGCCGGTAGGGTTCTTTCGGGCTTTATGGAAGCGAAAATCACCTCCGACGACCCCGAAAACATCCCCGGCGAGATATGCGTTAAGGGTGAGAATGTGATGCAAGGCTACTACAAGAACCCCGAAGCCACTGCTGCGGTGCTCGACGAAGAGGGTTGGCTGCACACCGGCGACATGGGCACAATCTCTCGCGACGGCACAATATCCATCCGCGGAAGGTATAAGACAATGATTCTCTCGTCAAACGGGCAAAACATCTATCCCGAGGAAATCGAGGCAAAACTCAACAACATGACCCTCGTTATGGAGAGCCTGGTAGTGGAACGCGACTCAAAACTCATAGCAATCGTCTATCCCGACTTTGAAATGATGGACCGCCTCGGCTTTACAAGCGAGCAACTTCCCGATGAGATGGAGAAAGTGCGCAAAGAACTCAACAAAATCGTGGCTCCCTACGAGCAAATCTCAAAAATCCAACTTATCGCCAACGAATTTGAGAAGACTCCAAAGAAGAGTATCAAGCGATATCTCTATACAAATTGATAAAGGTTTAAACGGCAAGGTGCACGAAATACCCGATTTTAGGCTTTTTTATGGCAAAAATCACTTTTTTTTGCTTTTGGAGTAAAAAAAATCGGAAAAATAGTTTGCACATAAAAATTTTGTTGTACCTTTGCACCGTATTTGAAGCATAAAAATATTGTTTTATTAAAAATTAAAAGAAAATGAAAAAGTTAGTTTTATTACTTGCTGTTGTATTCAGTGTATCATTGGTTTCTTGCGGTGGTAGCGCAAAAACAGAAGCTACTGACACTGTAGCTGCTGAACCCGCTGTTGTTGAAGAAGTTGTTGATTCTGCTGCAACTGACTCTGCTGCAACTGACTCTGCTGCTGTTGAAGCTCCTGCTGAAGAAGTAAAATAATCAACTCCAAGCAAAGAAATCAAGA
>SFER01000121.1 GCA_004557195.1 Bacteroidales bacterium
TTCAGCACCGAGGCTCGCAACATCACCGACTGGACCATCACCGACCCTCGCAAATAAGGTAAAGTTTTTGCACCTATTGGCTTAAAATTCGGGATTTTGTAGTATCTTTGCACTTTCATTTAACGAAATACGTATTTTTATGACATTTGAAGAATTAGGAGTCCGTGAGGATATCCTCAAAGCAATCTCAGAAATGGGATTTGTATCACCTATGCCTGTACAGGAAAAGGTTATTCCGCATCTTTTATCAGCCGACAGCGATGTTGTGGCTCTGGCTCAAACCGGAACCGGAAAAACTGCGGCGTACGGATTGCCGGTGATTCAGCGCATCGATGTGGATCTTCGTGCGCCACAAGCCCTCATCCTTTCTCCCACACGCGAACTTTGTCTGCAAATCGGCGCCGACCTTGCCGATTTCTCTAAATACATTCCACAACTCAGCGTGCTCCCCGTGTATGGCGGCTCGAGCATCGAGAGCCAAATTCGCGCCCTGCGTCGTGGCGTTCACATCGTTGTAGCCACTCCCGGGCGACTCATCGACTTGATTGAGCGCAACACGGTGTCGCTCGACAATGTGCACACCGTGATTCTCGACGAGGCCGACGAGATGCTCAACATGGGTTTCCTCGACAGCATCAACGACATCCTCGACAACGTGCCCGAGGACCGAAAAATGCTCTTGTTTTCGGCTACTATGCCACCCGACATCGCCGCTATCGCCAAAAACTACATGCACAACCCCGAGGAGTTTGTCATCGGCACTAAAAACGAGGGCGCTGCCAATGTGCGCCACATCTTCTACATGGTGCAAGCAAAAGACAAATACCTGGCGCTGAAGCGTGTAGCCGACAGCAATCCGAATATCTATGGTATCATTTTCTGCCGCACCCGCCGCGAGACACAAGAGATTGCCGATTGGCTTATCGAGGACGGCTACAATGCCGATTCGCTCCACGGCGACCTCTCGCAGGCTCAACGCGACACGGTGATGAAAAAGTTCCGCGAACGCAATCTCCAACTCCTTGTTGCCACCGATGTGGCGGCGCGCGGTCTCGATGTCGATGACCTCACCCATGTCATAAACTACGGATTGCCCGATGATATCGCCACCTACACCCACCGAAGTGGTCGCACCGGGCGTGCCGGCAAAACCGGCATTTCGGTTGCCATTATCCACTCGCGCGAAAAAGGCCGCCTCAAGGATATTGAGAAGAAAATCGGCAAGAAGTTTGAATACAGCGAAGTGCCTTCTCCGCGATACATCATCGAGAAGCAACTCTACAACCTCGCCGACCGAATCGAGAAGGTGGATGTCAACGAGGAGGAAATCGGAAAATACATCCCCGGCGTAATCAAAAAACTCGACTGGCTCGACACCGAGGACTTGCTCAAGCGTGTGCTCTCGCTCGAATTCAACCGCCTGCTCGACTACTACAAGGATGCCAAGGTGCTCGACTTGCCGCTCGAATCCAAGAAAAAGGAGAAAAAAGCCGACCGCGCTCCCAGAACCGATGAGGAGAAGGACCGCCGTGTGGCTGAACGCGGATACGAACGCCTATACATCAACCTCGGCAAGTCAGATGGCTTCTTCGCTCCCAATCTCATCGACATGCTCAATGCCGAAATCCGAGGCACGCGCGTCGATGTGGGGCGCATCGACTTGCTTTCGGGATATTCGCTTTTCGATGTGCGCTCCGGTGATGCCCACCGCGTGGTGTCGGCTCTCAAAAACGGCGATTTCTTCGGCAAACGTGTCTATTGCGAGATTGCACAGCCGGATAAGGACTATGCCGCCGAAAACAAAGGCAAAGGGAAAGCCTCGCGTCGCTCGCGTGCCGAGGCTCTGCGCAAGCAAGTGGCTTCGGGCGACTTCACCGGACCGAAACGCCGCTCGAAAAAATTTGACAAAGACGATTTCGTGCCCGCAAAGCATAAAAAGAAAAATAAAAGCAGTAACTTTGGGAAGTTTATGAAAAAGGAGAAAAATAAATGAAACGATTATTTCTTATTCTCTTAGCTCTGGCTTCGCTCCAATGCGCTTTCACAGCTACCGTGCGCGAGGTTATTCTCCGCGATTCTACCGACCGATTGATGATTCCGGTAGATCGCAACACGATGCTCGACCTCTACGACTACTACGATGCCGGGCAGCATGTCTATGCCAAGACGCCGAACAAGGAGGAGGTTGAAATCGACTCTATCACCGATAATTACATCTGCATATCCACCAGCCGCATTTCGCTCATCCAGGCTTGGCTTGCCAAGGCGGGCAGCGACTCGATTGTGGTGGTGAGCACCACCTACGAAACCAAGCCGCGCATGAGCATCGTCCGCGCTTACAACGCTCAATCGTTCGACGACATCACCGACAAGGTTTTCACCCCGCTCACACTCGACGATTTCATCGCCAAGGGCACCACAAAAGCTAAGAGAGCCGAATTGAAGGAGAAAATTCCGGGTCTTTATGTGGTGTATTCCATCAATGCTTCCACAGGCGAGATTCTCGCCAGCCACCACACCTACGAGTGCTTCTCAAAGGAGGATTACGATGCCATAAAGCCCTATCTCGTTGAGAAGCGATATCTCGTGCTCAAGGGCAAAAAATATCGGCTTGCCCGATAACTAAAGCAACGGCTTAACATCCTGTAAATCTACGAGTTTGTTCACAATTGCGTAGATTGTAAGCCCTGCAGGGGAGTGAATCTGCAATTTCCGGGCAATATTGCGTCGGTGAGTTATCACGGTGTGTATCGAGATAAACAATTTATCGGCAATCGCCTTGTTGGTGAGCCCCTTGACAACACACACCACAATCTCTTTCTCGCGCTGGCTCAAGACATTGGAGTCGTCATCGCTGTCGTCATCGCTGTCTATTATCTCCTCGATGGTTCGGAAGATGGTATCGGGAGTGTCGTAGAGATTCACTACGGCATCGTATCTCGAGGGCACGTCGGGCATCAGCACTCCGGTTGCAAGCGCTACGACGGCTACACCGGGATGGTCGCCCTTGAACGCTTCCACATCAAACAGCCCGTCGAGCATCGGATTCACCACTACCACCTCGGGCTCGTGGCTCAACATATAGTTGAGCAGTGTGTCTATCGATGCCACCTCCACCGGGCGCACCATCCGGCTCGGCATCCGTTTCACCACCGCCGATAGTCCGTTGCGCACTATCGTCGATTTGTCGGCTATAACCACAGTGAGCACACCGCCGCTATTCATTGCCCAACCTCCTTTCGAGGGCCGCCACTGCCGGAACAAAGAGGTAATCCTCCACCTGGCAATGCGACGCAAGGTCTTGCTCGCAATTCACGATGTCGAAAAGTACGGCATTGAGCAGATAGCCGTCTCCACCGGGATAATACTTTATGATAATGTTCTTGAGGTCGCGCAATTTCACATCTATCTGGTTATGTTTCTCCGAGAACACCTTGATGCGGTAGCCGGGCTGTCGCTCACCGCGCAGCAGGGCATCGACATAGGTAAACACCGACTTGTTTTCATACTCCATGTGGCGCCTCACCTCCTCTACATAGTTGTCGTAGAACTGCAATATCAGCAACACTATATCCTTGTCGGCATTGAAATCTATCGCCTCGATGAGTTTGCGCCGCAACATCGGCAGGCAGAAGTCGAGAAAATAGTTGTGGGCGGATTTCAGGTACTCCATGAGCGGTTTTATCGCAAGTGCGCTTCCGTTTTCGTCGTAGCTGAATTCCCGCTCGCCTATAAAATTGGCGACTGCAAGGAATGTGTCGCAATCCACCCCTCCGGCAGCGCACACAGCCTCCACTGTCTTATCGCCAAACCCGAGCGACAGCCCGAATCGGCTCATTACCATGAGCAGTGAGTGATTGTCGCAAATCAAGTCGCTCATTTTGTCTCCGCGTCGATATTTGTTCTCGTTCATAACCGATTTTTGTTGCAAAATTAGCAATATTTTCGCTTCTTGTGTATCACCATATATAGGTATTTTGCACAGGCAACACTGTTAAATAAACCTACTATATCACAGAATTTTAGGCGTTTCATCGACTAGATTCGCCAATATGTCGATTTTTTAAAAACTAAAACCTAAACTATTATTATATTTGTGTATCTTAAAATACACATCAATTATTTATAAACTCATGAACAAATTAATCCTATTTTTGGCGACAATGGCAGTGAGTGCCATAGACGCCTCTCCCGGCAACTTGGTGAGCATAAGTTGCAAAAACGGGGATGTCAAGACATGGCAAATTTCTGAAGTGAAGAGTTTTACGTTCCCCGAAGGCTCTTGGCTTCGTGTCAACACTTTCTCGGGCACTGATGCCACCTTGTCCGTTAGCGATGTTCGCAAGATTACTTTCACTATCGATGATTCGGGCGTTGAAGCGGTTATCCCCACCACTCTCCGTCTCTCGGTTGTTGGCGATTTCCTTTCGATTAAAGGCATCGAGGAGGTGTCGCAAGTGAACATCTATTCGCTCGATGGCTCTCTTGTGGCTCAAGGCATTTCTTCCGAGCCGATAAACATCGGTGCACTCTCATCGGGTGTCTATGTGATTAAAACTGATTGTGCAACCGCTAAATTCCTCAAACGATGAAACGAATTTTCCCTATCTTATCGATTTGCGCCGCGGCTCTCTGCGCCGTGGCTGCCGACGGACTTTTCTTTTCGCTCGGTTCGTTGCACAATGGCGCGCCCATCGACATTATCGAGAGCGTGAATATCTCTGATGACGGGACACAAGCCATTGTTGCCATAAAAAATGGCTCTTCCACTTCTATCAACATCGCCGATATCGACAGTGCCTATTTTGCCGAGGCTGCCAAGATGGTGTCGGTAGATTTCTCTGCCTCGGGCGTAAAAGTGATGAATCCCTACGCCTTCTCGGGTATCGACATCTCAGTTTCCGGCAACGATGTGATTGTCAATGCTTCCACCGACGACGAGGTGGAATATCGTCTCTCCGGCGAATGTGCCGACGGCATGTTCAAACTCTACACTACCAAGGAATGCACGATTTCGCTCAATGGCGTGTCGCTCACAAACAACGATGGTCCCGCTATCAATATCCAAACCGGCAAAAAGACCACCGTGAATATTGTTGACGGCACCGTGAACTCGCTCTGCGACGGCAGCAAATACACCGCTGTCGATGGCGAGGACATGAAGGCGACTTTATTCAGCGAGGGACAACTCATTTTCATCGGCTCGGGCACGCTCAATGTTGCCGGGCTCAAGAAGCATGCTATCTGCAGCGACAACTATGTGGAGGTGCAGAGCGGTGTGATAAACCTCAAGAATGTGGCTTCCGACGGCATCCACGCCAATGACTATGTTCTCATCTCGGGCGGCTCTATCGACATCGCCACCAATGGCGACGGCATCGACGGCGGCACCGGTTATATCCAACTCGATGGCGGCGATATCTCCATCAATGTTACCGCCGACACTGCCAAGGGCATCAAGTGCGACAACATTATCACCATGAATGGCGGCAATATCGAAATCATCACTTCGGGCAATGTTGTGGTTACCGACGGAGACCCCTCCTACTGCACAGCGGTGAAGACCGACCAAGACCTCACCATCAACGGCGGTTCGCTCAAGGTGGTTAGCACCGGCGAGGCAGGTAAGGGTATCTCTATCGACGGCAACCTGGTTATCAACGGCGGCACTATCGACATCTCCACTTCGGGAAATGGCGCTAAATACACCAATACCGAAGGTGTTGCCGACTCTTATTCAGCCACTTGCATCAAGGCGGATGGAAATATCACCATCATCGACGGCTCTATCACCTGCTCCAGCACCGGAACCGCCGGTAAAGGAATCTCGGCAGACGGCGCGATTGTGATTGGCGACGCCTCCCACGCGCCGGTTATCAACGTGAAGACTTCGGGGGCAAAGTTCCTTGTGTCGGGCAGCGGAAACAATGCCGATTATGCCAACCCCAAGTGTATCAAGGCTGAGGGGAACCTCACCGTCGAAAACGGCGTCCTCACCATCAAATCGACTGTCGATGGCGGGGAGGGGCTCGAGAGCAAGAACATCCTCACCGTGAACGGCGGAACAATCGAGATTGAAACTGTCGATGACGGCATCAACGCTGCCAACGGCGTGGTGTTCAACGGCGGCAAAACCTACTGCTACGCTTCGGGCAACGATGGAATCGACTCCAACGGCTATTTCAAATTCAACGGCGGACTCATCATTTCCTCGGGCAGCAACGCCCCCGAGGAGGGCTTCGACTGCGACAATAACAATTTCGCCATCACCGGTGGCACTCTCATCGGCACCGGCGGCGGAACAAGCACCCCCACAGCATCGTCGTGCACCCAGCGCAGCGTTATCTATGGCGCGCAAATTTCGGGTAAACTCATCCACGTCGCCGACGCTTCGGGCAACGCGGTTCTCACCTATCAGGTGCCGGCACGCTATAGCGGCAATGTGGTGGCTCTGCTCAGCTGCAGCGGTCTCGCGGCTTCTACCACCTACACCATCTACACCGGCGGAACATACACCGGCGGCGAGGAATTCCACGGCTAC
>SFER01000122.1 GCA_004557195.1 Bacteroidales bacterium
TGCTTGCCGAATACTACAAAGCACAAAACGCAGGTGTTCAAGTTATCGGTTGTCCTAAGACCATCGACGGCGACTTGAAGAACGAAATGATTGAAACCTCTTTCGGTTTCGACACTGCAACTAAAGTTTATAGCGAAGTTATCGGTAACATCCAACGCGACTGCAACTCCGCTAAGAAATACTGGCACTTCATTAAATTGATGGGTCGTAGCGCTTCCCACATCGCTCTCGAATGTGCTTTGCAGACACAACCCAATGTGTGCATCATCTCGGAAGAGGTTGAAGCTAAGAACCAAACTCTTGCCGACATCGTTAACAACATTGCCAACATCGTTGCAAAACGTGCTGCCAAAGGCGACAATTTCGGTACAGTTTTGATTCCCGAAGGTCTCATCGAATTTATTCCCGCAATGAAGAGCCTCATCGCCGAGCTCAACGACCTCCTCGCTAAAACACCTAAATTTACCAAAATGGCTAAGGAGGAACAACGCGAATTTGTTTTGAAGAGCCTCAGCGCAGACAATGCCACTACTTTCGCTTCTCTCCCCGAAGGTGTTGCTCGCCAACTCACTCTCGACCGCGACCCTCACGGAAATGTTCAAGTTTCGCTCATCGAAACCGAAAAATTGCTTAGCGAAATGGTTGCAAACCGCTTGAAAGAGATGAAAGATGCCGGTGAATATACAGGCAAATTTGCTGCTCTCCACCACTTCTTCGGTTACGAAGGTCGTTGCGCCGACCCATCCAACTTCGACGCAGACTACTGCTACGCCCTCGGTTACAACGCCGCTCAACTCATCAACAATGGCGCTACAGGTTACATGTCGTCTATCCGCAACCTCACCAAACCTTCTGTTCAATGGGAAGCAGGTGGTATTCCTATCACTATGATGATGAACATGGAACGCCGCAATGGTGAAATGAAGCCGGTTATCCAAAAGGCTCTCGTTGACCTCAACGGCAAACCATTCCAGAAATTCGCTTCATGCCGCGAAGAATGGGCTATGAATACTTGCTACACTTATCCGGGTCCTATCCAATACTTTGGTCCTGCCGAAGTTTGCGACCAAACTTCTCGCACACTCTACTACGAGCAAGGTGGCAAGTAATCCCCATCATCACATAACTCTAAAAGAGAGAGGCGCAAATCGATTGCATCTCTCTCTTTTTGTCTCTATGTTGCGGGATTGGATTATTTCGAGTTGTAATAGACTCGCATCTCCCCTATCGGCAATTTTCCTCGAATCATCAGCGGTATGTGCTTGGGATTCATCGAAATCCATGCGTCGATGTCGTCGGAAGATTTCTTGCGTCCATCTTGTGAGAACTTAAACTTCACATGATAGGCACGATGAGGTGTCTTATCACGCAATTTTATGTTGTCGATGCCTTCGAATCTTATCAGCAACCGCTCTTGCATCCGCCCGGAGAAAATCGGAATCTCCACTGTCGCACCGGTTTTCATGCCGGCAAAATCGAGAGTGCGCAGATAATAAAACACACTCAACATGTCATAGGCATGATGCGAAGAATAAAGCGTGGTGTCGCGGGAATAAGTCTTTCGATGAACAACACATTTGCCCACCGACCCCTTGTCGGAATGGACAAAATCCACTACATCACGACCATAGAAATCATCCTCATGCGATATTTTCTCGTAGTGCAACGGCAGCACATCACGGGAGATGGTGCATTTCAATGTGTCTCTCACCGGATAAATCTTGTCTGCCCACGAAATAGTGCGCGCCGCGAGAGCAGCCTTGTAACAGCCCGATGTGGCTTTAAGGCTCAATGTGGCAGATGCGGCATGTTTCCAAATCAGCCCCCAATGATACACCACATCATAATGTAGCGTTTCATTAGACAACGGACTCTGAGCGCCAAGCGAAAACGCAAGGAACACAGCCACAGAGAGCGCTATTTTTCTAAGCAACGGCATTATCAATCCACATTGTGGAGGTTGTGTCCCATTTTCTCTTTCTTGGTGTGCATGTAGAACTTGTTATACTCGTTGGGCTGCACCTCAAGAGGCACATTCTCCACAATTTCAAGTCCGTAACCTTCGAGACCTACGCGCTTCATGGGATTGTTGGTGAGAAGACGCATCTTTTTCACTCCAAGCTCGTGCAAAATGCTTGCTCCTACACCATAGTCGCGTTCATCTGCTTTATGACCAAGACAAATGTTAGCTTCAACTGTGTCCATACCATTCTCCTGGAGCTTGTAGGCTTTCATCTTCTCCATGAGTCCGATGCCGCGTCCCTCTTGGTTGAGGTAAATCACCACTCCACGTTCTTGCTTCTCGATAAACGAGAGGGCTTTGTGGAGTTGCTCGCCACAATCGCAGCGTTTCGAGCCGAAAATATCGCCTGTCATACAAGAGGAGTGCACACGCACATACACCGGCTCATCGCCACACACATCGCCTTTAATAATAGCCACATGTTCGAGACCGGTGGTTGTTTGGCGGAACGGGATGAGTCTGAAATGCCCATATTCAGTGGGCATATCCACCTCTTCGCCACGCTCAACAATCGACTCCAATTTCAAGCGGTATGCAATGAGGTCGGCTATGGAGATTAGTTTGAGACCATATTCGTCTGCCATCTTGCGCAATTCGGGCAAGCGTGCCATTTCACCATCATCGGTCATAATCTCCATGAGAGCACCGGCAGGATACAACCCGGCGAGGCGAGCCATATCCACAGTCGCCTCGGTGTGTCCCGAGCGACGCAGCACACCTTTGTCTTGAGCATACAACGGATTTATATGACCGGGACGCCCGAAGGTGGCGGGAGTGGATGTCGGGTCGGCAAGAGCGCGTATTGTGGCAGCGCGGTCGGCAGCCGACACACCGGTTGTGCAACCTTCGAGTTTATCTACTGTAACGGTAAACGGAGTGCCGAGCACCGAGGTATTATCAAGAACTTGATGGGGCAAATCCAATTCCTTGCATCTCGAGATAGTAATAGGAGCGCAAAGCACGCCTCTTGCATGTTTGAGCATAAAGTTCACTTTCTCGGGAGTGATTTTTTCGGCGGCGATTATCAAATCCCCCTCATTCTCGCGGTCTTCATCATCAACCACAATCACAAATTTGCCTTCGCGGAAGTCGGCGATAGCCTCTTCAATCGAATCGAGTTTTATAGTATTCATCATTCTTAAATTATTCAGTTATGTTTTGTTTTTCTAAAATCGAGATTAGTTCATTTGATACCGAAACAATGGTTTTCATGTCTTTCTTGAGAATCGACTGCTGCTTCTGTCCTATGAGATATATCACGATGCCCACCGGCAAAAGCGCCATGAGCAAATAGCCCACCGCAGGGATATTGGTAACGCGGTAGAAGAACAATTTCCTGAGCACCGGGAAATCCATGAGTTTATTCACGATGAGCACATCTTTGGAATCCGAGAGATAGGTAACCACCGCCTCGAGTTGCTCCGAAATTGCCAAAATTCTCTCAATCGGGTATCCTTTAGCGAAATATTTAACATATCGCTGACGCTTGGGATATTCATTGAGGAATGAAGATACCTCTGTCTTCAACTTCTCAAGCATCTCTATTCCATCGGCAGGAACCACATCGTTCATCGAGAATTCCTTCACCTCGAGATGACGAATCTCTGCCTGACCGATAATCTTGCGGAACAGATTGATATACGCGTCGGCATTAAACACAGCCGAGTCGTTTACAGCCTTGTAGGTTACAAAGATACCCAAAGGCAACAGCACGGCGGTACTCAACCACACGCCTTCCCACACCTCGAGAACACCCTCGCGAGCCAGTTTAATTCCCGAATTATCAATTATGTAATAGAAGACAAAGAGCAACACCGACACCACAATGGGCACGGCAAGTCCGCCTTTGCGAATTATCGAGCCAAGTGGAGCGCCGATGAAGAAGAACACGAGGCAGGCAATAGCAAGTGTGAATTTTTTCTGCAACTCGATTCCGTGGCGGCGAATTGTCTTCATGTCATCGTCCATAGAGTAACTCTTGAACTCATAGTCTTGCCTCATGCGCCGAGCGTTGCCAATCGCATTTGTTACAATCGACCGCTGCACCACAAATGGCGTTTCGTGGAATATTGAGTCAATATCATATTTCTTCACGACTTTAACCGGCTTGTATGTGCGTTCCACTGTTAGTTTGTCGTTAACACGCACAAATCGCGATGACGGCACATTAAAGAATGTCGTCATTCTCAAATCGTTGGCATAACATGAGCCGATACTATCAACCCTGGCGTTAACAGAGTCGATTGTATGCTGGAGTTCCGAAATATTCTTGCCTACATACTGGTTGCGCATGGTTTCGTCGTCCATGCGGTTGAAATTGGCATCAAACGGGATGATTATCTCCTTGGAAGAGAATGTCTCTCTGCGATAGAGGAAATTACCGCGCATTCCGCTGTTGCTCTTCAAGTCTTCAAACGATTCGCCACTCCAGAGCCGCAAGAAAAGGTTCATCTTGTCTTCCGAGAAACTCAACTTTCCCGAATCGGCAACTATAATATTGGCACTGCCACCCCCTTTGGACACATCATAGATTTTCATATCGTAGAGGTGCCCGTTCTCTTTATTTTTCTCCCTGATGTAGATATTATAACCATCTATTTGGTCATAGAAAGCACCCTCGGGGATATCGAGTTCGGGAGATTTTTGTCGCATCGAGAAAAGCAAGGTCCACATCTTCACTTGCGCCTTGGGCAGGACATCGTTTTGAAAGAAAAACGCCGCTACAGCCACAATCGAAACACATACAATGAGTGGCGACATGATGCGTATCAATGAAACTCCCGCCGCCTTCATTGCCGTCAACTCGAATTTCTCGCCCAGATTGCCAAACACCATCAGCGACGCGAGCAAAATCGCCAACGGTAGCGCCAACGGCACCATCGTGAGAGCCGCATAGCAGAACAATTCGGCAATCACCGAGAGTTCAAGCCCTTTTCCCACCAGGTCATCGACATACTTCCACAAAAACTGCATCAACACGATGAAGAGGCAGATGAGGAATGTCATCAAAAACAGTGGCAGAAAAGTCTGCAAGATAAATAAATATAGTTTTTTTACTCGAAACATCTAATGCTTTTTATTTAAATGTGTCCGGCAAATCGTTCTCATAGAGAACAGTGTCGCCGGGAGAGGCAATTTTAAGAAGATGAGCCTGAGCCTGGGCGAATGAATCCACGATGACGATTTTATCCTCCGACATTCCACCTTGGCGAAGTCCGTCAACAATAGCATCGCGGTTGTATGCGCCAACCACAATGGCAATATCGCATGAAACTGCCATTTTCTTGCCAAATTCGGTGTTACACTCCACCTGCTTGCTCCCGAGTTCAATCATTCCCGGGGTGATGACAATACGTTTTCCGGTAGTCATGCCCGAAATGACATCCAGAGCCATTCGAGAGCCATCGGGATTGGAGTTGAAGGCATCATCTATGATGGTGAGCCCGCCGGGAGTGCGCTTCACATTCAAGCGATGCTCCACCTGCTCAATTTTGCTCACAGCATAGCGAATCTTATCCTCCGGAACCTCGAGGCGGATAGCCATAATCACGGCGGCAAGCAGATTTGAGATGTTACACTCGCCCACAAGATGGGTGTGCAATTCCATATTCACTCCGTCACTGCCAACTATGCGGAAACTTGTCCCTGCCGAAGAATATGTAATATCTTCTGCGTGATAGTCGGCACCCTGGGGCTTCGCAACCGCGTATCTTGCCGACTTCACATTACCAATTTCCCTATTGGAGATATATTGGAAATCGTTGTTCACAACAGCAAATCCATCTGCCGGCAAAGCATCTACAAGTTCAAACTTGGTGCGTTGCACATTCTCGATTGTCTTGAACGACTCGAGATGCTGCGGACCCACAGCAGTTACAATACCCATCTGCGGATGCACCAAATCGCATATTTCCTTGATGTCGCCGATGTTTTTCGCCCCCATTTCCACGATAAACAAATCGTTGTAGGGCTTCATCATCTCGCGGATTGTGCGGATTACCCCCATCGGAGTGTTGAAACTACCGGGAGTCATAATCACATTGTATTTCTCCGACAGGATTCTGTTCAAATAATGCTTGGTGCTTGTTTTTCCGTAACTTCCGGTGATACCCACAACCTTAAGTCCGGGCATCGAGGCAAGAATGGAAGCCGCCTCATCGTAGTATTTCTTGTTGATTGCATTCTCAACCGGCTGCAGTGCCCATAGCGAAACGAGAGTAATCACATGCGATAGTATAGCGCACAAAACCGCTACGATGGCGGCAAATCCCGGCAGCACAATAAACACCGGAATCAGCAATGCAAGCGTGAGAATGAAATTGCCCGAAATGAGCCTCCACACACGCTTTGTGAACACGATAGGCTTCTTGTATTTGCGTGTGGCATAATAAACCGACACGCCCGCAGCCACAACGGTTGCCACAATTTCTGCCCACCAATATGGAAAAGCCACAAGCATAAAGCCAACGGCAATGAAGATTAGTTTCACCTCCGAGAGGTAGCCATTGG
>SFER01000123.1 GCA_004557195.1 Bacteroidales bacterium
TTGTCAAGGTTGTCTATCTTTTCCATAGATGTTTAATTAATTATTGCTACAAAATTATTCAAAAATATCGAATTTTTAAAGGATTCATGGCAAATTGTTTGCCACACTCCGCTATTTAATAATATTTAACCATGAAAAATGCTACCTATTGAACCATTTGCACAACATAAATGACTGTGTAGAGAGAGCGCAATTCAATTTATTTTTGTAGTTTTGCACCTAAATATACAAAATGAGTAGTAACAAACTAAATGATATGATGAAAAACGAGAATCCGACACTCGAGAATGGCAGCAGGTGGATGTATCTGCTTCCGGTTGTAATAATCGCCATAATAGCGTTTGCATTTTTCTATCCCGCCGATTCCGAGGGACTTGTGTTGCGCCAGCACGATGTGCAGCAGGGCATAGCCATCGGTCAGGAGGTCAAGGCGTTTACCGAAGCCACCGGCGAGACCAGCCGCTGGACCAATTCGTTGTTCTCGGGAATGCCTAATTTCCAGATTTCGCCATCTTACGAGAGTAGCAAGCCTATCGCGCTGATCGGAAAAATTGTCAGCCTCGGGTTGCCGTCGCCTGCCAATTTGCTGTTTGTGATGATGTTTGGCTTCTACATCCTCATGCTCTCCTTTGGTGCCAAATGGCACATGGGGCTGCTGGGTGCGATAGCCTACGGATTCTCGACCTATTTTGTCATTATCATCGGTGCGGGGCACATTTGGAAATTCATTGCGCTCTCCTACGTTGCGCCCACAATAGCCGGTATTGTGTGGGCATATCGAGGGAAATACCTCCTCGGAGCCACCGTCGCGGCTATATCTGCCGCATTGCAGATTGCCGGCAACCATGTGCAGATGACCTACTATTTCATGTTTGTGATAGTGGCTCTTGTGATTGCCTACGGTGTTGAGGCATATCGTGGCAAGCAGATGAAGCGCTGGGGAATAGCGTCGGGCGCGCTTGCCGTAGCCGCCATTGCCGCCATAGCCGCCAATTCGCCAAATCTCTACAATACCTACCAATACAGCAAAGAATCGATGCGCGGAGGTCATTCCGAACTCGCTTCGGCGCAAACCACCCAAAATGCCACCGATGGCGGCTTGAACAAAGATTACATCACCGCCTGGAGTTATGGCATCGACGAAACCCTCTCGCTTGTTGTCCCCAACGTGAACGGCGGGGCAAACATCAAGCCGATGAAGGGGAGCAACACCGCCTTGGTGCTGCAGCAACTCGATGCCGCCGAGAAAATGTATAACGCCGGAGAAATCTCGGGCGAAGAATATCAGGCATTAGGCAGTTTCTACCAATACTTCGGCGACCAGCCCGGCACCAATGGTCCGGTGTATGTCGGAGCAATTATTTTCGCGTTGTTCCTCCTCGGCTGCTTCGTGGTGAAGGGTCCGGTGAAGTGGGCATTGGTTGCAGTAACGCTCCTCTCGATAGCACTCTCATGGGGGCACAACATGATGTGGTTTACCGACCTGTTTATCGACCACTTCCCGCTCTACAACAAGTTCAGAACCGTGTCGAGTATCCTCGTGATAGCAGAGTTTACGATGCCACTGCTTGCAATCCTCGCATTGAAGAAAATTGTCGAGACCCCCGAGTCATTCAACAAGTTCCGCACCGAGTTTTATTTGGCATTCGGCATCTCCGCGCTCATTTGCGTGGTGCTATGGCTTGCTCCGAGCATCTTCCTCGGCGATGCCTTCTCGATAGATGAAAACGAGGCATATATCAAGGCTGGCTACACACAGGTGTATCCGGCGCTTTTCAAGGCGGTTGAGACATTGCGCTACGGCATGGTGAAAGCCGACGCCTTGCGCTCGCTGATGCTCATCGCTGCCGCTGCTGCGCTATTGATGCTCTACAATTATGGAAAAATCAAGACCCTCCACCTGTCGCTGATTCTTGTCTTCCTCGTATTGATAGACATGTATTCGGTGAACAAACGCTATCTCAGTTACGACTCGTTCACACGCCCGATGGAGCAGACACAGTTTGCCATGCGTCCGGTGGATAAGATAATCAAGCAGGACACAGCGATGAACTATCGCGTGCTCGATATCCCGAATTTCACCGCCGCCATGCCGTCCTATTTCCACAAGTGCGTGGGCGGATACCATGCGGCAAAATTGTCGCGCTATCAAGACCTTATGAGTCGCCATCTCGTCATCTCGCAGCAGGGGGTGAACATCAACCCGCGCGTTATGGATATGCTCAACACTCGCTATGTGGTGTTCAACGACACCATCGTGGAGCGCAACCCTACAGCGCTGGGCAACGCCTGGCTGGTTGACAAAATTGAATATGTTGATGGGGCACAAGCCGAAATCGACTCCCTCGCCACATTCAACCCGATGACCACCGCCATAAGCGACCGCAAATTTGCCGCCACTCTCGGCGAGAGCATCCCGGCAAAAGTGCCCGGCGACACCATCTATGAGACCACATACGCCCCCAACCGACTCAGATACCATGCCGAGAGCCAAAACGGCGGCTTGGCAGTGTTCTCCGAGGTTTATTTCCCATGGGGCTGGAATGTGAGCATCGACGGCAACCCCGTGGAGATGGGGCGCGTGAATTATGTGCTTCGAGCCTTGAAAATCCCTGCCGGGGCACACACCATCGAGTTCCATTTTGACCCGCAATCGGTGCGTGTAACCGAAACCATCGCCTATATCGCCGTTGCGCTCATCTATTTGTCGCTTCTTGCACTCGTGGTGCTTGCAGTGATTCGTTATCGCAAACCTAAAAACAAGGAGGCTTGATAATTGGGTAGGATACACCGATATTACAGTGCGTTAAGCCGTTACCACAAAAGTAACGGCTATGGTATCCACTCCCCGTTTGCGTTCAAATTTGTGCTCAACGTGCTGCGGGAGAGGCTTCCCTACTACAACTACGAGGAAATCGAGGCGGTGCGCAAACAGATTCTTGCCGGAATGCGTCGTTATGCCGGACACTCGCGCGTTATGAGCAAGAAAAACGGCAAGATGCTGTTTCGCGTTGTCAATTACTTCAATCCCGGACATCTGCTGCAGATAGGCACAAACTACGGGATGTCGTCGGTGTGTATGATGCAAGTGTCGTCGCGCTCGCATCTGTGGCTCTGCGAGCCGCATTTCGACACCTTCTCCATTACCGCCAAGGTGCTCGACCCCTATATGCAACGCATTTCGCTCGGCAACAGCGCCCAGGAGTTGATTGCGGCATATCGCAATGTGTTGCAGCCCGAAGAGATGCCGTTTATGCTCATCAACTCGATTGAAGATGCCGACTACGATTCCGTGCTCGGCTACACAATCGACATATTGCAAAACCGGGGCGTAATAGTGCTCCGCAATCTCACCCGCAACGACCATGTGAAGCGGCTTTTTGATGAGATAAGCCGGCGCTACACCTATGGGATGATATTCACAAATGAGAAAATAGCCTTTATTGTTTCCAACCCCAAACTCCCCAGGCAGCTGTATGCCTTGTGGTTCTAAAAAATCAGGAAAATGGATATTCAATGGATAATCGCCGATTTCGACCAACTGTCGGCTCAATCGGTCTATGATATGCTCAGCCTGCGCGCCGAAGTGTTTGTCGTGGAGCAGGAACAACCCTACCAGGATGTCGATTACCGCGACTTGCGGTGCCGCCATGTGCTCGGATATGATGCCGCCACCGGTATTCTCGCGTGCCACTGCCGTGTGTTTCGCTGCGGCGGTTATTTCGACGACGGTTGCATTGGCCGCGTGGTGGTGAAGCCATCCTATCGTGGCACCGGTCTCGGACATCTGCTTGTGGAGAAGGGAATCGAGGTGCACAACGAAATGAACGGCAGCGACAAATCGATAACCATCTCGGCGCAAATGAGGCTATACAAATTCTATGAGGCGCATGGCTTTGTGAAATCATCGACAACCTACCAGGAAGACCACATAACCCATTTCCACATGACCCGCCCCGCCGAATGTGAATAGGGAAGGGGTGTCAGTGCTGCTTGTAGCGCGGGTGGTGGAGCATAATCTCGTTGCGCAGCCTTCTTTTGTCGATGTGCAGATAGATTTCGGTTGTGGTAATAGATTCGTGCCCCAACATCTGCTGTATTGCGCGCAAATTGGCGCCTCCTTCGAGCAAATGGGTGGCAAATGAGTGGCGCAATGTGTGCGGACTCACATTTTTCTTTATTCCGGCTCTCTCACACAATTGCTTGATGATGTAGAACACCATCACGCGGGTGAGCCCTGTGCCTCGGCGGTTGAGGAACATGATATCCTCGCATCCCCGCTTCACATCAACGCAGGCGCGCATCCCGCTGCGGTAGTTCTCGATTGCGGTTATCGCCACATCATCGATGGGCACAATGCGCTGCTTGTCTCCCTTGCCGGTTACGATGATGAAGCCCTCGTCGCTGTGGTAGTTGGATATGCGCAACTCCACCAGCTCCGACACTCGCAGCCCGCAGCCGTAGAGAGTCTCGATTATGGCATAATTGCGCTCCCCTTCAAATGTCGAGAAGTCGATGCACTCCTCCATTAGGTCGATTTCCTCGACCGTGAGTACTTCGGGCAGATGTCGCCCGAGGCGAGGAGCCTCGAGAAGCGTTGCCGGGTTGTGTTCAATCCTGCCGTCGATTTTCAGAAACTTGAAAAAACTCTTGATTCCCGACAGAATCCGTGCTTGTGACGACGGCTGAATGCCCATGTCGTGCAGCTCGCTCAAGAAGCAATGAAGGCCGTCGGTCGAGAGTGAGAGCACTCCCGAGCCGGCGTCTTCAAAGTAGTGCATCAATTTCGCCACATCGCTCGAATAGGCAGCGGCGGTGTTGTCCGACAGCCCTTTTTCGAGGCGCAGATGTGCGATATAAGCCTTGAGCAGTCGCTCGTTATCTTCTCTTATGTCGGATGAAGATTGCGACACGATGCCTCCGCCGATTAGAATTTCACTTCGGGTGCTTTCTCGGCGCCTTCTTGTGATTCAAAGTATGGACGAGGCTCGAAACCAAACATTCCTGCGATGATAACAGCCGGGAATCGCTTCACGGTTACGTTATATTCGCGGGCAACCTCGTTGAAGCGGTTGCGCTCCACGCTGATGCGGTTTTCGGTGCCTTCGAGTTGGGCTTGCAATTCTTTGAAATTCTCGTTGGCCTTGAGGTCGGGATATGCCTCGGTGATAGCGAGCAAGCGACCGAGAGCGGCACCCACTTCGCCTTGAGCCTTTTGGTATTCAGCCAATTTCTCGGGTGTGAGATTCTCGGCATCTACAGTAACCTGAGTGGCTTTAGTGCGAGCGGCAACAACCTCTTCGAGAGTGCTTTTTTCGTGCTCGGCATAGCCTTTAACAGTGTTTACAAGATTAGGAATGAGGTCGGCGCGACGTTGGTATTGTGTTTCCACATTGCTCCATGCTTTGCTCACCTCCTCGTTTTTGCTCATCATGCCGTTGTAGGATGTCATCAACCAGATGCCAAGAGCGACAACGATAGCAATAAGAATAATAACTGATTTTTTCATAATTAATGAATTTATTATTTTGTTAATGATTAAAATTCCATATTAGAAACGGCTGCCGGCACCTCCGCCACCGAAGCTTCCGCCACCGAAACTGCCACCGGAGAATCCGCCGCCACCTCTGCCGGAGAATCCGCCTCCGCCGATGATGACACCGCCTCCACCGCCTTTCGACACTTGGTCGTCGGCACTCTTCTCGCGGCGCGTCAAGGAGTTGCCACATGCGTCGCAGCGATAGGTTACATCTTCCTCTTTAATTCCGTTTTTGCGGCTCACGACCTTCACCGATTGCCTTTTGAGTTTGTGTTTGCCACACTTGGGGCATTTGCTCCGATTGTATTCATAGATGATGAGTATGACAATCATAAGCAGGAAGGCTCCGAGGAACAGCGAAAGTGCGACAATGGCGGCGGTGTCATCGCCATCATCTTCCTCTTCGCGCTCCATCGTGCCGTCGAGGCGCTGAGCCACAGCCTTCACTCCCTCCACCATGCCGGTGTTCCAATCATCGTTTTTGAAATATGGCACCATGTAGCGCTGCTGGATGCGCTTGCAGATGGCATCGGGCAGGTCGCCTTCGAGACCATATCCGGTGGCAAACTGCACCGCGCGCTCCTCGGTAGCGATAAGAATCACAAGTCCGTTGTCGCGCTTTTTCTCGCCGACACCGTTTTTCTCGCCGAGTTTCAGCGCAAAATCAAACGGGTCGCCCCCTTCGATGTCGCTCACCACCACCACGAGAGTCTGAATCCCGGTTTTTTGTTCGAGATTGTAGAGCGTGGTGTCGATGGCATTCACTGCCTCGGGCGACAGGATATTGTCGGGATTGGAGCAGTATTTTCGTGCATCTTGGAGATGAACCATAGGAATCTCCTCCACCTTATATTCCTTGGCATTAAGGCAGGTGAAAGGAAAAATAAGGCAAATAAGCCATATCAACGCAAAATTTCTCATAATTCTCATTATATAATGATGCAA
>SFER01000124.1 GCA_004557195.1 Bacteroidales bacterium
CCGACAGCACCCCCAATGCCCCACCAGGCGAGTAGCAGCCCGGCACAGGTCGGCGGACCTCCCCGGGTAGGCAGATGGCAGCCATAAGCCCCGCGCTGCTTACGCAGCGCCCACACCGAAACACAGGCGAGCGTCAACGAGCCCCTCCGAGTGCTCCTAGTGCTCCGAGATCTCCGACACCGCCCTCAGCGCTGCCAAGCAGCGCACCCGCCCCGCCATCGGAGCACACGATCCTTGAATCACCTTGCCCTCGGAGCCGCCGCACCAAGCAAGCCCAATTTCCATAAGCCGCCCCACCCGAGCCACACGCCGTGCATTTAAAATAAAAAATGGAGCTATGCCCCATTTTTTACAATTAAGTGCTTATAAACTAAATAACCTAAACAATCTTTTTTACCACGATTGCTAATAGTTTCACAACTGTAACAACCTTCCGTGAATCATAATACTTAATTTCAACTCGTAATCTTTTTTACCTTCAGTATCTTCTTGAAAATCTTATGTTATTTCTTGTCTGCTATCGGAACAATGCTGATGGCAAAGCCGCCACTGCGTGCGAGGGCTATATCAAGTTTGCTCTTGGAGGTTACGATTTTCTTTTCGATTTTGTAATCGAGTGGATTGGTTTCGTAATCTGCCTTGTCGCCATCGCGGTAGATTGTTGCCTCATACTTCACACCTTTGTCGAGGAAGTCGAGGGCAAAGCGTGAGTGGCGGGCGTTCTCGGCTGTGATGCCGCCGATAAACCAGCGTTCGCCGCCTTTCTCTTTACGCGCTATGGTGAGATATTCTGCCGGCTCTGCTTCGAGGTAAAGGCTCTTTTGCCAGTCAACTGCCACATCTTTGATGAATTGGAATGCATCGAGATGCTTGGCATAGTTTTCGGGCAGGTCGGCTGCCATCTGTATCGGGCTGTACATTGTTACATAGAGTGCCAATTGCTTGGTGAGTGTTGTGCTCACGCGTGGCGAACCAGGTTTGCGGTTTTCATTCTGGATATACAGGTCGAAAATACCGGGGGTGTAGTCCATTGGACCACCGATGAGGCGGGTGAATGGCAATGTGAGTGTGTGGTGTGGCGAATTGCCCTGGAATGCCTCATATTCGGTGCCGCGCGCACTTTCATTTCCCACGAGGTTGGGATATGTGCGGCAGATACCTGTCGGGCGTGTTGCCTCGTGTGCATTAACACAGATTTTATAGTCGGCGGCTTTGGTTACACAGTAGAGATAGTGGTTGTTGCACCACTGGTCGTAGTGATGGAAGCCGCGGGGAATCATCGGACCAACATAACCCGATTTCACCGAGTGGTAGCCGTGGTCCACCATAAATTGATATGCTGTGTCGAGGCGGCGCTCATAGTTTCTTGTCGAGCCGGATGTCTCGTGGTGCATTATCAACTCAACATCGTGAGCCTTGGCGTAGGCAAGCACTTCTTCGAGGTCGAAATCGGGATAAGGTGTAACGAAATCAAACACATCTTCTTTCCAATCTCCTACCCAGTCTTCCCAACCGATGTTCCAACCCTCGATGAGGAGGTGGTGGAAGCCGTGCTCCGATGCAAAGTCGATATAGCGCTTCGCGTTGGCGGTGTTGGCACTGTGCGTGCCGTTGGGTGTACATTTATTATAGTCGGTGTATCCGAGTTTCACCGAAGGATAATCGTTGGTGTATGCCCAGGTGCCTTTGCCTGAAATCATTTCCCACCAAATGCCCATATATTTGAATGGTTTTATCCAAGAGGTGTCCTCGATTTTGCAAGGCTCGTTGAGATTGAGTGTGATGCGCGATGCGAGGATGCCGGCGGCATTTTCGCTCACAATCACTGTGCGCCACGGTGTTACGCATGGTGCTTGGATATATCCCATCATGCCGGTACCATCGGGGGTAAGGGTGGATGTGAAAGTGAGTGTTTTCTCGTCGAGGGTGAGGTGCATACATGAATAGTCGATGAGCGCTGCCTCGTGGATGTTGAGATAAAGCCCTTCGGATGTTTTCATCGTGAGCGCTGTCTGCACGCAAGTGGGCGAAATGGGGGTGGTGGAGGCATTGTCGAGCTCGAGCACAGCCTCATATTTTTCGCGTATTTTGCTCAACAGACATACTGTGTATTCATATTCTTGAGTGTCGTAGTCGCCGGGAATCCAGTAGGCGATGTGGTCGCCGGTCATGGCAAACTCGCTGCACTCCTCTTTAATATACATATAATCGAGTTTGGGCTGCTCGGGGAATACGTAGCGGAAACCCATTCCGTCGTCAAACACGCGGAACTCAATCTGCATGATGTGCTCGTTGGCGGGTTGCTTCAAGGTTACGAAAAGCGAATTGTAGTGATTCCTTATCTCCGATTCTTCGCCCCACACAGGCGTCCAAGTCTCGTCAAACGACGATGTATCCGCTTTTACAAATGTGAATCCGCTTGTCATATCATCAACATTTGTAAAACGAAGTCCTAATTTGGATGTCTTCACAACCTCACTGCCCTTGAATGATAGATTGTAGATGGGCATGCCGTCACTCGATAGATTAAATTCCAATGCCAAATTTCCGTTTGGCGAGACAACAACATTAGATGCAAATAAGTTGGTATAGGTTAGAAATCCGATGACACCGATTAGGAGTGTTCTTAAACTTAGACGTACTGTTTTCATAAATTTTGGTTTTAGATTTATTTGCAATGCAAAATTAGCACACAAATATTAGTGCAGTTGGTCTGCATTATTAAATATATAAATAAATAATATAGATTTATTCAGATTTTCAGTGGTTTAATCTTTTCCAAATATAGATTATTATATAGATTTCATAAGATAAAATTTGCACAAAATCACTCTTTCACCATGCCGATTTTCTTCACATCCTCGTCAAATGTGTCGCGATTTATAGCTTTGTTCCTAATTTTGTTGCGATAGGAATAGATGGTGTTGACAGAATAGCGGAGGAAGGAAGCGATTTTGTTGCTGTCTTCGATTCCAAGTCTCAAGAAGGCAAAGATGCGCAGTTCCATGGTGAGTTTGCCCAATTCTTTCACTTCGATGCGCTCCTCGGGCTGCAACAGGGCATTGAAATCATCTACAAAGGTGGGATAGATGTGGAGGAAGGCGCTGTCGAAGTTCTCATAGAACAATTTATTCTGCTCGTCGGCAAATTTGGTAGATTTCGTGAGTTTCAGCAGGTCGTCGATTTGCCCGGCTGTTACTTTGCGAGCAACAGTGCGGTTGTAACTGGCGAGTCGCTCCATATATATTGAGCAGAGGTTGAGGAAGTGCCCCATATAGTCCTCTTTCACTTTGTTGGCGAGTTTGAGCGACTTGCGCGCAATGCTGAGTTTGCGCATCTGGTAAAGGATGAGCATCACGGCAATCACAAGCCCCACCGCGAGGATGGTTTCCACGACTATAGCTATGAGGAGGGTGCGGTTTTTGGTGTCGATTTCGTTCTTGTAGGCGCTGTTGATGAGCGGCATGTTACGCGAAATCTCCATATTTCTCAAGCGGGCATTACAAAAATTGGCATCGTCGAGCGAGATGCAGATGTAGTGATAGGCGCGCTCGATGTCGCCGGTGGCATAGAGGTATGTGGCAAGGGTTTGCAACGAGGTGTTTTCTTTAATCGAACCTTTGATGTCGTAGATTGCCGACACAGCGCAGAAATGCGCCGCCGATTCTGGATTTCCCGCCATGCGGTCGAGGCGGGCGATGGTGCTGGCAATGCGCGCCACAAGGTCGTTGCCCTGCGGCAGGTTGCTCATCAGGTGAGTGAGCACTTCGCGAGACTGGGAGATTTTCCCATGATCCTGAAGCACTTCTGCGTAATACAGTTGATACAGCGGCTCCCTGGAGTCGAGCAGTTCGAGGATTTTATTGCGATATTCGCGATTTTTCTGGAAGTAGTCTGCCGAATAAGCCACATCGCTGTTTTCGGTGTAGCCCTGCATATAATAATAGAGTTGTCGCGCCGAGTCGTAGAACAGGAATTGGAGTGATTCGGGAACGCCCTCCTCCTCGAGCGTGTTAAGCTCATGCACTGCCTCGCCGAAGAAACCAAGCACGCCGAGCACGTTGAAATGCCCTATTTTCGCTTCGATTACCGCCGATGAATCGCCATACTGATAGGCGAGCGCCATCGCTTTCCGGTAATATACCATCGATGAGTCGCTTATGAAGGCACGATACTCGGCTCCGAGTTTGAGGGCAGCATCGATGCGCAGATTGGACGGACGGTTTGCCGAGTTGAGTATCTGTTTGAGGCTGTCTATTCGCTCATATTTCATCTTGTCATACATCGGCACGAGTTCGAGTTCTTTGTCGAGGTTGGCGAGGTCTTCTTCGGTGAGTTTGTCGGCAGCGAAAAGCGAAACGGAGGCAAATATTGCCAATAAAAATAATGTTATGCGAGTCATAATTGCAGGTTTTTGGTTTTCAAAAGTATAAAAAAACTAATATAAATCAAAATATAGAGACTAAATTTCACAATATTTTATATTTCAATAAATTATGCGTAACTTTGCGACGCTATGCAAAACTCGAAATATAGAACATATTACAAGGATATAATCCGTCTCGGGCTCCCCATTATGGTGGGGCAACTCGGCATTATCGTTGTGGGCTTTGTCGATACAATGATGGTGGGACACTACTCAACCGACGCTCTTGCTGCAGCGGCTTTTGTCAACACGGTTTTCAACCTGCTCAACATGGTGTGCATGGGGTTCTCGTTCGGGCTCACCCCTTTGGTGGCTGCGCTTTATGGTCGCGGCAACACCGCTAAGGCTGCCGAGACATTCAAAAACGGGATGCTCCTCAACATAGTTTTCACAATCTTGCTCACCATCATCGGCATGGGGTGCTATGCGTGTGTCGATAGGATGGGTCAGCCGCCCCACCTCATCCCGCTTATCAAGGATTATCTGGGCACAATGCTCGCCTCGATGATTTTCATCTCGATTTTCAACACTTTCCGCCAATTTTCCGACGGAATCGGGAGGGTGGCTGTGTCGATGTGGATTATGCTCATCTGCAATGTGGTCAACATCGTGTTCAACTACCTGCTCATCTTCGGCAAGTTCGGGTTTCCCGAATGGGGATTGTTTGGCGCAGGTGTGAGCACTCTCAGCGCTCGCGTGCTCGGCGGGGTTATCGCGCTTGCACTGTGGCGCCGGGGGAAGAATTACCGCATCTACCGAGACCACGGCAGTTTCTTCAAACCCGACAGGGCTATCTCTGCCGAAATCTTCCGCACTTCGTGGCCTGTGTCGATGCAAATGGGGCTCGAAACCGCATTTTTCACCATTGCCGGAGTGATGATGGGATGGCTCGGAGCGATTGCGCTCGCGAGTTACCAGATTTTGGTGATTATCGGAATGCTCGGATTCCTTATCTATTATAGTTTTGCCGCAAGTATGTCGATAAAGATAGGGCACGCTGCGGGGCAGCACAATTTCAGGGCGGTGCGCGACATCACGCGCTGCGGCGTGAGGCTCGTGCTCGGCATCATGGTGGGGTCGTCGCTCATTTTCTATTTCTTCGGCTCTTACCTCATCGGATTGTTCACGCTCGACTCGGCGGTGAGGGCTGCCGCGGTTCTGCTCATCATCCCGATGATTCTCTACCAACTCGGCGATGCGTTGCAGATTGTCTATTCCAACGCGCTGCGCGGAATCGCCAAGGTGAAGCCAATGAGCCTGGTGGCTTTCATTGCCTATATCATTGTGGGATTGCCTGTTACCTATCTTCTCGGCTTCTCGCTCAATCTCGGCGCAGTGGGCATCTACCTTGCGTTCAGCGTGGGGCTACTCATAGCTGCCGCTCTCTACGCCCGATTCTTCTACAAGGGGCTGCCTCGCGAATAAAGGGGCTGTCTATCGGCGGCGCAATGTCTTGAATGTGTAGGGATAACTGTTTTTCTCGTCGGCTTCGTGTTTTTCCTCGTCGATTACCTCCCATTTTTCGCTGTCTATTGCGGGGAAGGAGGTGTCGGCATCGGGAAATTCGTGCTCTATCACAGTGAGATAGAGTGTATCAACCATCTCTATTGTAGAGGCATACAACTTTCCGCCGCCTATGATAAACACCTTGCGGTCGTCGGTCTCGGCGAGCGAGATGGCGGCATCGAGCGATGTGGCAACCTCGGCTCCGGGTGCGTCAAACGCGGCATCGCGGGTTATCACGATGTTGCGCCTGCCGGGGAGAGCCCCCTTGGGAAGCGATTGCCAGGTGCGGCGCCCCATTATCACCGTGCCACCCATGGTAACTGCCTTGAAGTGCTTCAAATCGGCACTGAGGTGACACAACAAGTCGCCACCGTTGCCAATGGCAAGATTGCGGGCAACTGCCACTACTATCGATAGATTTTTGCTCATATTCTCAAAAACCTTAATTCCGCAACACTTTGATTTAACTTTATTTATAAGTTCCTGAGCAACAAAAAGTTGCTCAGGATTTTGCCATGTCAGATTTTTCACTTATC
>SFER01000125.1 GCA_004557195.1 Bacteroidales bacterium
CGGTTTTTTGTGGCATCCGGGGGTAACTTCACCAAATTTTGTGCAAATATATAAAAAGGTTGTCGATTTTTGCACAAATAGCAAATTAAATTTGTAACTTAGAGGCGAAATACGAATTGTTTTAACATTAATTCGTTTTAGTAAAGCATTCAATCAAATAATTTAATATTTGGCATTATGACTATTAAAGAATTGAAACCTGCTCTAATTTGGAGCATTTTTGACGAAATCACTAAGGTTCCGCGTCCTTCGAAAAAGGAGGAGAAAATCAGAAATTTCCTCTTGGAATTTGCCAAGAAGCACAATCTTGAAGTGAAGACCGATGCAATCGGCAATGTGGCAATGTTCAAGCCCGCCACTCCTGGCTGCGAGAGCGCTCCCGGCGTGATTCTCCAAGGACACATGGACATGGTGTGCGAGAAGAACTCCGACGTGAAGCACGATTTTGACAACGACCCGATTGAAACTATCATCGACGGCGAATGGGTGCATGCCAACGGCACCACACTCGGCGCTGACAACGGTATCGGTATGGCAGCCGCACTTGCAGTGCTTGCCGACGACACCCTCGTGCATGGTCCGGTGCAAGGTCTTTTCACTGTAGATGAAGAAACCGGGCTTACCGGCGCGTTTAACCTCGGCGAAGGGATGCTCAAAGGGGATATCCTCCTCAACCTCGACTCGGAAGACGAAGCCGAACTCTTTATCGGTTGCGCCGGCGGTATCGACACCACTTGCACATTCACCTACACCCCTGAGGCTGCACCTGCAGGATACCAATATTTCACTGTAGATTTCAAGGGAATGCAGGGCGGACACTCCGGCTCCGACATCAATGCCGGTCGTGCTTGCGCCAATAAGTGCCTTGTGCGCTATTTGTGGGCTCTCCAGCAGAAGATGGATGTTGCTCTTGCCGAAATCCACGGAGGTAACCTCCGCAACGCCATCGCACGCGAGGCAGGTGCAACATTCGGCGTTCCCGCCGACAAGAAAGAGGAAGCGCGCGTGATGCTCAACACCCTTATTGCCGACCTCGAAGGGGAATATGAAGGCGTGGAGAAATTTGACGTCACACTCGCTTCGGTTGACGCTCCCGCTACAGTTATCGACAACGCCACAGCCACCAACCTCGTCGCTGCAATGCTCGCTTGTCCTCACGGTGTGATTTCGATGAGCAAGGAACTCGAAGGGCTTGTAGAGACATCGACCAACCTCGCTTCGGTGAAGATGCTCGAAGGAAACAAAATCTTGGTTACCACATCGCAACGCAGTTCGGTAGAGTCGCGCAAATTCGATATCGCCCACACTGTTGAGTCGGTGTTCCGCCTCGCCGGTGCTAAAGTAACCCACGGAGACGGCTACAACGGCTGGAAACCAAACATGAACTCCAAAGTGCTCAAAACCGCTATCAAGGCATACGAAGACCTTTACAACGTAACACCGGCAGTGAAGGCAATCCATGCCGGTCTCGAGTGTGGTTTGTTCCTCAATGTAAATCCCAAACTCGATGTAATCTCGTTTGGTCCCACATTGCGCAACGTGCACTCGCCTCGCGAGATGATGCACATCCCCGCAGTGGAGAAATTCTGGAACCACATTGCACGCATCCTCGAGATGATTGCCAAAGGTGAATAACACCTTAATAATATATGGGACTGCCAATGACGCATTTTTGCGGGCGAGGCAGTCCCTTTTTTCAACCCCAAGATCTTATACCGATTTGCAGAGATGAAGAAACTTGCATTGGCTTTTATGTTGCTTGTCGCCGTGCTTCCCGCATGGGGAATCGGAGCCGTGTCGTTTGATTTCTCCTTGCCAAGTGCCGACTCGATAGCCATCGACTCGATGGTGCGCGAGAGTATGCGCATGTGGCGCTTGCTCTACGCCGAGGAGATAGAGACACGGTATTCGCGCCTCACCGACGAGGACTATTGCCGCGTGGCTGCCGAACTCGGCATTGAGCCTGCCGTTCTCCACGCTGTAGTGGATATCGAGGCCGGGGTGGAGCACCGCGGATTTGCCTCTCCCGGAGTGCCGGTGATAAATTTCGACCGCGGCATCTTCACCGGGATGCTCAAGAAACGCGGAGTGTCGCTTAAAGGTCATGCCGGAAGCGCCGCCCTGCGCCCTGTTGACACCCGCCGTCATGGCAATTACTCGCGCGCACAATGGGCACGTCTCGATGCCGCCCGCGAAATCGACAGCGATGCCGCCAATATGTCCACCTTCTGGGGAATGTTCCAGATAGGCGGTTTCAACTGGAAGAAATGCGGAGCCGAGAGCATCGACCGGTTTGTAGAGCAGATGAGCCACTCGGAGGAGATGCAACTCGAACTCTTTGCGCGCTTTGTGAAAAACACCGGTATGCTTCCCGCCCTGAAAGCAAAGAACTGGCGCCAATTTGCGCGAGCCTACAACGGACCGCGATATGCGTCGCGCGGCTACCACACCCGCCTCGCCCGCGCCTACGCCAAATATTCCAAATAGTAACCCTCACCGGGGACAAAATTACAACCAGAAAATGAGAAAAATCGGCATTTCGTGCCGATTTGTGCGTTTTTGCCTAATTTAACTATGATTTCCGTGCTACCTTTGCATCGAGACGGATACAACGATAATATGCGGGGACGGCAGGGGCGTATCGTTGGCACGCACACGGTAGATACTGTGCCGCCCCGGCATAACTGCGTAATTGCAGGTTGTGAATAGGTTAGCCGCGTTGCGGCAATGGCGATGCTCGCATCGCAGAGGAGAGGGGACGGACTCTGCGCTGCGCTGCTTCGGGATGCCGATGTGGCGGTCGCGGCGCATCCGATTGCAAGAGGCGAGGTAATTCGCTACCCCGCGAGGGGTTGCAGCCGTGCGTAGCCCCGTATTTCGCCACGCTGGGTCGTGGCGACATGCGGGGAGGGCGTGGTGGTGTTCCACCCAAATCGCACCCCGGAGGCGGTGCGGGGCTGTTGCTTCCATCGTGGTGGGATGTATATTGCTGTGTTTCAGTGGTGTATCTCGGCACGATGACGGCCTGCCACCCATCGGCGGTCCCCGCATGTCGCCGACACCCCGGTCGGCGAAATACGGGGCTACGCACAGCGGCAACCCCTCGCGGGGTGGCGAAAATGTCCGCCTCCGGTCATCGTCTCCACAGGCGGCGGGTGGCGGACGCGGCTGCTTAAGTTGTGGCACAAAAAAAGAGATGCCGAAGCACCTCTTTGTTTTAGAACACTATAAGTTGTGATTATTGACGACCGGATGTTGCAACCGATGCGTCGATTTTCTTTACAAGACCTTGGAGAACTGCGCCGGGACCAAGTTCTACAACCTCGGTGAGACCATCGGCAACCATGTTTTGGATAATTTGAGTCCATTTCACGGGAGCGGTGAGCTGGGCGATGAGGTTGCGCTTGATTTCCTGAGGGTCGGTGTGAGGAAGCGCGTCAACATTTTGGTAAACGGGGCAAACCGGAGTAGCGAAGTCGGCTTTCTCGATAGCATCGGCGAGCACGGCGTGAGCAGGCTCCATGAGCGGAGAGTGGAAAGCGCCACCCACCTTGAGAACGAGAGCGCGGCGAGCGCCGGCTTCTTTCATCTTCTCGCAAGCAGCCTCAACACCGGCAACGGTACCGGAAATTACCACCTGTCCGGGGCAGTTGTAGTTGGCAGGAGCAACGATGTCGTCGATAGTAGCGCAGATTTCCTCAACTTTCTCGTTGGGCAATCCGAGGACAGCCGCCATAGTAGAAGGAGTTTTCTCACAAGCACCTTGCATAGCCATTGCACGAGTGGCTACGAGTTGCAGACCTTGCTCGAAGGGGAGAACACCGGCAGCGACAAGAGCCGAAAATTCGCCGAGAGAGTGACCGGCAACCATGTCGGGCTTGAAATCTTCGCCCATAGTTTTTGCCAGAATCACAGAGTGCAAGAAAATAGCAGGTTGAGTAACTTTGGTTTGTTTCAATTCATCCTCGGTACCGGCAAACATGATGTCGGTGATGCGGAAACCTAAAACTTCATTAGCCTTTTCAAACATCTCGCGTGCGAGCGGGTTGTTGTCGTAAAGGTCTTTTCCCATTCCAATAAACTGGGCACCCTGGCCCGGGAATACGAATGCTTTCATATCTCAAAAAACTGTTTAATTTGAATATTGGACTGCAAAGGTAGGGAAAATTTTGGAAAAATTTCTTTAATTGACCATTATTTGTTGTTTTCCACTGTTAATTATTCGTTTTTTGCTTCGCAGTTAATCGTTTTTTACTAAATTTGCAAAATAATGTATGAACTATAAAACATCTTTAATATATGAATAATCCTCTTTTGATATTCGGTCTCGGCACCCCCGAGATAATCGTTATTGTGGTAGTTATTCTCCTCCTTTTTGGCGGTCGCAAGATACCCGAACTCATGCGAGGGCTGGGCAAAGGCGTGCGCAGTTTCAAAGAGGGAATGAACGAGGTTGAATCGGAGATAAACAAGCCGGTAGAAAAGCCAAAACAATCCGACGGCGACACACAGAAATAGTCGCACGAAGATAAACACCAATCTTGCAACAATTTATGAGCAAGAACGAACAGTCCGAAATGTCGTTTTGGGACCATCTCGATGTGCTACGGTCGCTCATCTTCAAGATGCTGATACTCGTAGTGGCGATGATGTGTCTTTTCTTCGTGCTTATGCCCGACATTTTCGACAGTGTGATATTGGCGCCATGCCGCGGCGATTTCCCGCTCTACACCTTGTTTGGCCGCATCACACAGCAATTTCCGTCACTGCCGCAGTTCAATGCCGAGGGGTGGGAGGTGAAACTCATCAACATACAGCTCGCATCGCAGTTTTTCATCCACATGAGCACCTCGTTTTGGCTCGGGTTGATATTTTCCTTCCCGGCAGTGCTCTATTTGATGTGGAAATTTGTGAAGCCGGCGCTGTATGCGCGTGAGCGGCTGGGGGTGAAGCTTGCGTTCTCGCTCGGGGTGCTGATGTTTGATATGGGGCTTGCGGTGGGCTATTTCGTGGTGTTCCCGGTAACGCTCCGTTTCCTTGCCGACTACCAGGTGAGCGCGATGATTCCCAACCAGATATCGCTCGACTCATATATGGACACATTCCTCATGCTCTTGTTTGTGATGGGATTGGTGTTTGAAATGCCGCTTGTGGCATGGGTGTTGTCGAAGATAGGACTGCTCACCCGCGGCTTCTTCAGGCGCTATCGTCGCCACGCCGTGGTGGTGCTTCTAATCCTCGCCGCCGTGATAACCCCCACAGGCGACCCGTTCACATTGATGATTGTGTTTATTCCGTTGTATCTCCTCTATGAATTGAGTGCACTGATTGTTAAGCCGGCGCCACCTGTCGATGACGAAGGGGAAACGTCGGAGGCTTAAAACAATGATACACTTGAGTTTATAAATCCGAAAACCAGCACCAAATCGGCAACTGAGAGGGCAAAAGCGAGCCAAGCGATTTGTCGCGGGGCTCGGGACAGTGCGACCAGCGACATAGCGGTAACAGCCACCGAGGTAACACAATTAAGATATGGCACCCAGCACACAATCAGGGACACAATGGCAAAAAGCAGCGCTACGTTGGCAATAGGGTTGCGATACAGCCGATATTCCACATCTTGATGGTTTTTCTTTAATCTACGAGCCATGATAAGCAAGTATTAAAATTCACATCACAATATTAGCGACTTTTCTTGGAATTAGCAAAAAAATGAAGAAAAATCTATGATTTTTGAGAAATCACCCGTCCCGGGGAGTGTCGGTGGTGCGGTGATGACGCAGCGTAGCCGATGACGAGAGGCGAGGTAATTCGCCGGTGACGGAATGGCGGTCGTGGCGCAGCGATGAAACGAGGGGCGTACCGTTGGCACGCATTTTTCTATTCTATTGCCGATCCCGGCACAACTTCGTAAGTACCGGGTCGTACAGGTTAGCAGCGTTGTGGCAATGGCGATGCTTGCATCGCAGAGGGAATAGCGGCGGTTGTTGCGTGGCGCATGTGGGTGTGGGTGGTTCCGTCGGACATGTCTTATTGTCTGACGTGGTGCGGGCGCAGCGACGCTTGCGCGATGACGAGAGGCGAGGTAATTCGCCACCCCGGAGGTGTGGCAGCTGTGCGTAGCCCCGTATTTCGCCACGCGGGGTCGTGGCGACATGCGGGGACGGTGCGACGGGCATCACATCAGTCGCACCCCGGAGGCGGTGCGGGGCTGTCGCGTCCACCATGGCATGTATCGTGCTGTGTGTCAATGTTATGTGTAGCAACTACGGCCTGCCACCACCTCCCGGGTGGCATTTTGGGGCGCCCATCGGCGGTCCCCGCATGTCGCCGACACCCCGGTCGGCGAAATACGGGGCTACGCACAGCGGCAACCCCTGCCGGGGTGGCGGAAATGTCCGCCTCCGGTCATCGTCCCCGCCGGTGGCGGTGGGGCAGACGCTGCGCTGCGCCCGGCGGTGCGACGATGGGGCGCGTTGTGGCTGCATCGGCGGAAAGCCACGAGGTGGCGTGCCTGATCTTAACCCTGCACTTACGCAGTACACCAAGGTGGCTGACACCAAGTTCCCGGTAATCAGCCTCACATCTCCATCACTCGCACCGGGTACATCGAAAGACATCAATACCTACCGTGTTGCCAACTTCAACATCGGCTCGGACAACTCACACGTTGCCAACATCTGGCTGGTGGCCCCACAAGCCGGCGAATATTGCACCGTAGGAGGCTATGTCGCAGAAGTATCGGGCAAAACCGTAACCCTCGCATCATTCGTTCCCGGAACAAATGAACCAGACGAAGATGGTCCGGTGGAGATGGTTGTCGATATCACCAATGTATCGGGCGAAGTGAAAGCCGGAAGCTGGAGTACCTTCACAGGTGTCGTTGAAAAAGGCGATGGAATGCTCGTAATGAATGCCTATAGCTATGTTGACCAGCCAACAGGTGTTGAAGAGAGCGAAACACAATCCACAGTGATTCGCGGTGGTCAAGGCGAAATCGTTATCACAACTGCCGAACCTCTCTCAGTGAGTGTTTACACTCTTGGCGGAGCATTGGTGGTAACACGCAGTCTTGCCGATAGCGATGCCATTGCAGTGACTCCGGGACTCTATGTGGTGAAAGCCGGAAACAAAGTTGAAAAAGTGTTAGTAAAATAACATAACTGAAATCTCAATGTAAAATGCCGCCCTCGAGGCGGCATTTTTTAATTTTGGAGCGTGGATTGAGGGGTTGCCGCCGTTATTAATCAATTTTAAACATCCTGCCGCGTTATTGTACGGGATTTTGGCTTACCTTTGCAGCCTTGAAAAATAGTTTTAGGTTTATGTGGTTAGCCAAAATCAAGAGTATATTTACAGCCAACCAATCCGAGCCGAGTTCATCGCTCCGCAGGCAGTTGGCTATGCTTTCAGTCCCCATTTTCATCGAGACGCTTCTCATAATGATGCTCGGAGCCGTTGATACATTTATGCTATCGCGATATAGCGACGAGAGTGTAGCGGCAGTGGGGGTAGTCAATCAAATAGTAATGCTTGCATTCTTGGTGTTTGAGGTTATCAACCTGGGCACCTCGGTGATTTGCTCGCAATATCTTGGAGCCGGTCTCAATAAGCGTATTCCATCAGTGGTGATGGTGGCATTGCTCACCAATCTACTGCTCGGCTTGGCGGTGAGCGGCGTGTTGTATTTCGGCGACGAGATGATATTGCGCGCCATGGGGCTTAACGAAGTGTTGCTCCCCTACGGCACCGCTTACATGCGCATTGTCGGGGCATTTGCCTTCTTCCAGGCATTGTCGATGACCTTGTCGGCGGCTCTGCGCGCCGATAATCTTGCCATCTATCCAATGGCTGTTACGTTTATCGTGAATATCGTCAATATTTTTGGCAACTACACCCTCATTTTCGGCAAGTTTGGCATGCCGGCACTCGGAGTGGAGGGCGCGGCGATTTCCACTGCCACCTGTCGCGGTATTGCCATGCTGCTGCTATTCATTGTCGTGCGACGCACCATTGTTAAACGCATTCCGTGGAATGTTTTTGTGAAATTCCCGTGGCGAGAACTCAAAAACCTGCTTCGAGTGGGGCTTCCGTCGGCAGGCGAACAGGTGTCTTACAGCTCCTCGCAGATGGTAATCACCTATTTTATAAATATGCTCGGAGTGGAGGCGCTCGCAACGCGCACCTATTGCGTCAACCTCATAATGTTTGCTTATCTGTTTTGCATCAGCATAGCACTGGGTGGCGCAATCTGCATCGGGCACCTTGTGGGGCATGGGCGCACTCGCGGAGCCTTCCTGCTCGGGAAATTGGTGATGAGGCTCTCGATAATTATCACCGCCTCGCTATCGCTGCTCCTGGCTATTGCCGGACCATGGGTGATGCCGTTGCTGTCGAGCAATCCCGAGATAATCTCGCTCGGCTGCACGATATTGTGGATTGATGTTCTTCTCGAGTTTGGACGACCAACCAACATTTTTGCCACCAATGCATTGCGTGCTGCCGGTGATGTGAACTACCCGTTCTATGTGGGAGTGGTGGTGATGTGGAGTGTGGCTGTAGTAGCGGCTTATTTTGCCGGCATAGTCTTCGGACTTGGACTTGTAGGGATGTGGCTTGCGTTTGCGTGCGACGAGAATATCCGCGGCGTCGTTTTCATCCGTCGCTGGTACAGCATGAAGTGGGCATCCAAGTCGTTCGCCACCCGCTCCTAAAAACGCGAGGAGAGATGTGGATTTGGAGAATCTTTGGGAAATGCGTAACTTTGCGGGTGTAAAGACATCGATAACGTAATTATTTGACGATATGGTAATAAAAACAGCCGAATTTGTGATAAGTAATACCGATTTTCGCAAATGTCCCGACACCGGGCTGCCGGAATATGCGTTTATCGGACGCTCAAATGTGGGCAAATCATCTCTAATTAACATGCTCACAGGGCGCAGCGGTCTTGCCAAGACATCGCAGACTCCGGGTAAAACAATGCTAATCAACCACTTCATTATCAACAAGTCGTGGTATATAGTGGATTTGCCGGGATATGGCTATGCACAGCGTGGCAAGAAGGCTCAGGAACAACTGCGCGAGATAATTGAGAGTTATATCCTCGGGCGTACCGAGATGACCAATCTTTTTCTGCTCATCGACAGCCGCCATGCTCCGCAGAAAATCGACCTTGAGTTTATGGAATGGCTTGGAGAGAACGAAGTGCCGTTCAGCATTGTGTTTACCAAACTCGACAAACTTGGCGTAAATGCCGGGAAGTTGAAAATCGAGGAATACAAGAAAGTGTTGCTTGAGCGCTGGGAGGAGTTGCCTCCGATTTTTGCCACCTCATCGGAGGATGGTCGA
>SFER01000126.1 GCA_004557195.1 Bacteroidales bacterium
ACCGATCCTACTCCGGACCCAATCCCCGAACAACAACCGGAACAAACATCTGAGACTCCTACAACTCATAGTGCCTAATGATTGGAAAATATAATATAATAAAGGAGATAGGTCGTGGTGGTATGGGTTGTGTATATGACGCAACCGATACCACCACCGGGAGTCGCGTGGCACTGAAAATGGTGAAAAACAGTATCACCTGCGACCCCGAGATGCGACAACTGTTTATTGTAGAGGCCGATACCCTCCGCAAGATGCACCACCCGAGTGTGGTAACCATCTGCGATGAGCCTTTCAGTGATAACGATGGCAATTTCTATCTACCTATGGAATTTGTCGAGGGGGAAACCATAAGCCAATATGTAGCCAAATATGGTGCGTTTTCCGAGCTCGATGCGCTGCAACTAATGGATAAAATTCTCCAGGCAGTGGGATATGTTCACAGTGTGGGGTGTATCCACCGCGACATCAAGCCCTCGAACATCATGCTAAAACCCGATGGGAATGTGTGCATCATCGACTTCGGTATAGCCAAGGATGCCCGCACATCGACAGGGCACACAGTGGGGCGTATCATCGGCACCGACGGCTACATGTCGCCCGAACAGGCTGCGGGGTTGAACATCGACAAGCGAACAGACATCTATTCACTCGGATGCCTGCTCCACTACATCGTAACCGGGCAAAATGCGTTCAACAAGCGTAGCAACGACCAGGAAACCCGCATGGCAATTCTCCATGAACAATTCCCGTCGGCAATGCAAATCAATCCGTCGCTCTCGCAGCGCACTCAGGACATCATCTACAAGGCTGTGGATAGAAACATGTTGCGCCGCTTCCAATCGGCAGAAGAATTCCGCAAAGCCTTGTATGGTTCCGACCCTATAACAGATAGCACAAGAGGAGCAACCGGAGTTTCGCTCGACAAACGCATAACCGTGGGGCGTCAAAACGCCGATATCTTAAAAAACAACCCGAGGGTGAGTCGCAGCCATGCGATAATAAGCGTGAATGCCGCCGGAGTGGTGCGTTTTGAAGACACCAGCGGCAACGGCACGATAATCAACGGGAATAAAATCCACCACACAAGCGTGGTAATCACCCCCAATGACACCATATTGCTTGCAGGCGAAGAGCCGCTGCCGTGGAGCGAAATCGAGCGGCATCTGCCATCCCTTGTGACTCCTCAGACTCCTCAACCGCCACGCCCATCGGGGCAGAGAAATATATCTGTTTCGGTTGATGACAACGAAGACCATTTATCGGTGGGATTTACAGTGCTGAGTTTCCTAATCCCGATAGTGGGCTTTATATTATATTTCACCTGGAAAGACAGTTATCCGGGCAAGGCGCGCACCGCCATTTCCATGGCTATTGCCGGCTTTAACTCCGGCTTTATATTTACAATTATAATGAATTCAACAATGTAATTAAAAAACTATGATAGGCAAAGAGATTCTGAATTATCGGTTCACCGCATTTATCGGAAAAGGCGGAATGGGTAGTGTTTACCTTGCCGAACACAAATATATTACCACTCAAAAGGTGGCGATAAAAGTGATAAACAAAGAGATGCTCAACTCGTTCACAGTGGGGCTTCTCAAGTCGGAGGCGGAACACCTTGCATCGCTCAACCATCCCAATATTGTCCACTTTATCGACTATCATGTAGATGAAGAGGGAAATGTGTATTTGGTGATGGAATATGCTCCCGGAATTTCGCTCGATAAATATGTAAAGACTGTAACCGGACTTATAGTTGAAGACCGTATCGCTCCAATTTTCGAGCCTATCCTCGATGCAGTGGAGTATGCCCACTCCAAGCATCTCCTCCACCGCGACATCAAGCCGCAAAACATAATTATTGGTGAGGATGGCACGCCGAAAATCCTCGATTTCGGTATCTCGCAGATTCTCCATGGCGACGACGACAACAACGAGGACGATTTTGCCGCCGGCACACCTTCCTACATGAGTCCGGAGCAGGTGCGCAACGAGCGTCTCGATGAGCGCAGCGATGTGTATTCACTCGGTGTGATGCTCCACCAACTCCTCACCGGTGTTGCGCCCTATGATACCACAACCCTCTCGGAGCAGGAAATTGAGCAGCTGATTGTGAGCGAGCCGCTCCCCCCGATGCGCAGTTATTACAAATACATCTCGGACCGCATCCAGAAAGTTGTGGATAAAGCGACAGCCAAGGACAAGGAGAAACGCTATCGTTCATGTGCTGAATTTAAGCGTGCGTTCCACAATGCAATCTTCCCTCCAAAGATTCCGATGTGGGCAAAAATCGCCATCGGCGTTGCAGCCACTGTGATTGTGGCTGTGGCAGGATACATTTGGGACTACAACCGTGTGAAAGTGGAATACTACGGTGGTTACACCGAGGTGTATGGAGTGCCGCAAGGCTTTGACAAGTTGAGCAAAGGCGATATGGAGCACCGCTACCGCACCTATAAGTTCACCTACACCAAGCACCGCTTGATAGAGATGGCAATTGTCAACTGCAAGGGGAATCTCGAAGACCCCAACTCGGAATCCATCAACCAATTCACACTTCAGCGATATTTCTACGATGGCAACGGCAAAGTGGATTATGTGAAAATCTGCGACCGCAACGAGAAGGTGCTTTATGTGATGGACTATAATCCCGAACTCACGACAGCCACCTTTAAATATAACGACTCGATTGGTACCGAGCGCAATTTGAGCGGCTCAGCCGTCGACCTCGCAGGAATAAACACAGCATGGGATGAGGGTAAAAGCCGCATTTCGCGCTATATCTACACCCGCGACTCCGAGGGGCGCGTTACCAAAGTGGAATATGCCGCATTCCAAAACCAACGGGTGTGCGACCGCGACGGAATATGGGGGCTTGGATATGTATATGACGAGAAAGGTCATGTTTCCGAGATTCACTACCTCGGATATGACGGTAATATCAAGGGCTTGAAGAATGGTCTTGCCATTAGGGTAAGTGTGTATGACGGCGACCGTGTAGTAGAGGAGCGTTACCTTACAAGCGAGCGTAAAGGCGCAGGTGAAGGCGAAGCCGGAGTGCCTGTGTGCCGCTATACGCTCGATAAATATGGCAACATTGTGCGTCAGGAGCACTTTACCCTGGATGGAAAGCCCATGAACACGAAGAATGATCATATCGCTCGCTATGATGCCGAAATTGAAAACGGATTTAGAACCAAACTCACATTCTACGATGTCGAAGGGAAGCCGATGACATGTAACTACAATTTTGCCGGTTTGAAATTTAAGTACAATGAGTATGGTTATGTGTCGGAGCATTTCGGTATCGATGAGAGTGGCAATAGATGCAACACCGCACAAGGCTATTCTGGCATAAAATACATCACCGACCCGAAAGGCAACAACCTTGAAATTACTTATTGCGATGAGAACGGCAATCCCACTTTCTATCCCGAAGAAGGGTATTCAACAATGAAAATGGAATATGACAACCGTGGAAATACCACTTCATATTCCTATTTCGACGCCGAAGGGAAGCCGATAATTAACAAAAACGGTTTCGCTCGCATCGCAATTGAGTATGACAAATATGACCGCCTTAGCAAGCGCGAATATTTCGACGCCGAAGGGAAGCATTATGGAGGCGAAAATGGCATAGAATACGAGAAATTTGAATATGACCTTGCCGGCAACCTCACAAAGGTATCCTATTTCGACAGCACTGGTAAGGACCTCAAAGTGTGCAACGAGGGGAACTGCGGATGGACCGCCAAATATAACGAATTCGGTCTTGAAACCGAGAGAGTGTTCTTTGGCAAGAACGGCTCGCCGGTGCGCGTCACATCGGGCTACACATCCTATCAAATGAAATATGACGAGCGCGGCAACAACACATCGCTACGCTACTATGACGAATCCGGCTCAATCTGCTACGGCTATTACAATGGTGTGAAATGTTGTGGTTTCAATGCGAAATATGACGAGCGCGGCAATATGGTGTTCTATTCTGTTGTAGGCACCGATGGAAACTTATTGACAGGTTACCTTTCGGCGAAATATAAGTATGACGATAACGATAACGAAACCGAAATTTCCTATTGGAATGGTAATTCAAAAGGCTTGAACAGTTGGAATATCCATCGCATTTCCCGCACCTTTAACGACCGCAATCAGGTTACCGAAGAGAAATATTACGGCAAAACCGATGACCTCGTTATCAACACAAACATTGGCGCAGCCATCAAGCGTAGCAAATATGACAATTCGGGTAACGAAACCGAAACCACTTTCTACAACACCAACAACAATCCTACCAACGGCAAAGACGGATACTATAAACTAGTGCAAGAATATGACGTGATGAACCGTTGCACCCGCGAACTCTATTATCTCGCCTCCGGCTCGCTCGTGTCGGCATCGAGTCTCCCACCCGAAGTGAAATATCAATATGACAAGTGGGGCAATGTTTCGGAAATAGCATATTGCGACGGAAACGGCAAGCCTATCACACACCCTATAAGTAAATGCGCATATATTCGCTATAAGTATGACGGTGGCAATATGCTCGAATCGGCATGTTTCGATGTGAATAACAATCCCGTTATCAATGCCTATAACTACCACAAGGAGGTGCACACATATAATAAGCGACACCAACTCTCGGTTATGGCAGTTTATGACACAGCAGGCAAGCCAATCGATTGCGCAGCAGGATTCCAAAAAGTGGTAATCTATTTCGACCGCGAGAACCGTATGGCATATCGTCGCTATTTCTCTGCTTCCGGTCGCACAGTTGCCACAGAGAAGAATAATGGAGGAAATTGGGAACTCTATAGCGGCTCTATTCCATCGGATTGCACTGCCGACGACTCCGCTCCCGATACCACAACGGTAGATGGTACCCCTTCGGCAACAACACCCGAGCCCGAAAAGCCTAAGAAAGAGGAAACCAAGCCTTCTAATTCAGGCACCACAAGCTCTTCTTCTTCATCGGTGTCTTCATCGGCTGTGGCTTCGATTAAGAGCCAGCTTCCCAAGCACATCAGCACCGAGGGCGGAACAGTGAGGATGACAGCCATAAGCGTGAAGGGCAACACCGTGAGTGTAGTGTTCCGCACACCAAATTCGATGTACGACACCTCGGACAACGAACTTGCCGACATCAAAGCCAAGGTGCGTGCCGAGTTGCGCTCTATCAAGAGCCGCACCGGTGCCTCGAAGGTTGTCGGAAACATCCTCGACAGCAAAGACCGCTCAATCACAACAGTAACCATATAACACCTATATAATATGAGAATAGTAACAATCTTCCTCGCATTGCTTCTCTCGCTTCCGGCATTTGTGTCGGAAGCCGGGCTTACGGTTGCACAAAAAGCGATGCGCACCAAGATGGTAACCTTCCTTAAAGAGGAGGGGTATATGCCCGAAATCACCGACGAGGGGAGCATTAAATTTAAAATTGAAGGCATAATCTATTTCATCACTCTCGACGAGCGCGACACCAACCCGCTTTACTACACTATGAGCGCCACATTCAATTATGGCGATGTCATCACTCGCGACAAGATGGATGCGATTATCGCCGAAATCAACCTCTACAAGGCAATCAAGATGACCTACGCCGACAATTACTATTCGGTAGGCTCGGAAGTGTATCTTGTGGATATCGACCAGTTTAGATACACATTCTACAAGACCAAGAAGACTATCCAACAGGCACTTGCCGAGATACCCGAACTTGCCGAAAAGGTGGGCGGCGAAAGCATAGGGTCATCTTACACGTCTCCGGCAACTACAAGTAGTTACAACTACGCCCCGCCGTTGACACTCGACAATCTCTTCCCGGTGTATGGCTATTCTATTGGCGTTCAGCTCAAGACACTGAAAGATGCCGGATACAAGGCACAGAAAATAGACAAGTCAAACTATGTGTATATAGGCAAAAACGCCTTTTGGGACTTCGATGGCAACAAAACCATGGAATCCATTAGTGTGAAGGAAATTCCGTCGGAGTGGGCTTCCAAATGGGGCATGACATTTAACTGGTCATATAACCAATGGAAAAATTTCTTGCTCGAGAACGACTTCATTATTTGGAGCGAAGAATCGGAGGTGAAAAGATATGATTATGATGGCAGAAACTATCTTTATGGGCACATCTATGCCAAATCGCCCGACGGGAGGTTCCAATTTTTAGTTCTATTCAGCGGTGGCAACAGGAATGGAGAGGGCTACAGCATCGACTCCCCGGCGAGTAGTAACAATTTCAGGGTGGAACTCAGATAATCACACCGAAACTACATTGTTATCAATCAAAAACACAATAAAATATGAAAAAAATCTTAGTAATAATCATTAGCCTTTTGCTTGCGCTCCCTGCCACTGAAGCGGCATCGCTCACAGTAGCACAAAAGGCGATGCGCAC
>SFER01000127.1 GCA_004557195.1 Bacteroidales bacterium
AACGATATGGATGGCGCGCTCCGCTTCTTGCAGACATTCCTCGACACTGTGCCTTATTGTGACAACGCCAACTCTGAGGGGCACTACCAGCAGATGCTATACATAATCTTCTCGCTGATGGGGCATTATCTCGATGTGGAAGTGCACACAGCAAAAGGCAGGGTTGATTTGGTGCTCCATGCCCCGCAGGCACTCTATATCATTGAGATAAAGCTCAATAAATCAGCCGAGGAAGCGATGGAGCAAATCGAATTGAAGCAATACGACAAGCGCTTCTCCCTCCTCAATCTCCCGGTGGTGAAAGTTGGCGTAAACTTCAGCACCGAGGCACGCAACATCACCGACTGGACTATCACCGACCCAAGAAAATAAAAAAAACAAAATTATGAAACCCACCTTTTCCATAATCACCGTTTGCTACAATGCGCAAGATGAAATAGGTTTCACACTTGAGAGCGTGAAATCGCAGACCTTCAGCGACTATGAATACATTGTCGTGGATGGAGCATCGGTTGACTCGACACTCGAGATAGTACAGCGAGCCACAGCCGACATGCCACGCACCACAGTGAAGTCGGAGAAGGACAAAGGGATATATTATGCTATGAACAAGGGTCTTGACCTCTCGATCGGGGAATATGTGATATTCCTTAATGCCGGAGACACCTTTAGCGACAACGATGTGCTTTACCGCATAGCCGATGCCGCCAAGCGCACACACGCCGACATAATCTATGGTCAGACACAGATAGTGAATAAAGAACGCAAAGTGATAGGGATGCGGCATCTTACAGCCCCCGAGCACCTGGAATTTGACGATTTCAAGCGAGGGATGCTTGTGTGCCACCAGGCATTCATTCCGCGGCGCAAAATAGCACGCCACTACAACACCGAGTATCTGTTTTCAGCCGACTATGAATGGTGCCTAAGGTGCCTAAGACAGTCGAAGCGAAACTTCTACATCGGAGGTACAATTATCAACTATCTCGATGGGGGCACCACCAACAAGAACCACAAGGCGTCGCTAAAGGAGCGGTTCAAGATAATGAGCCAATATTACGGATTGTTCCCGACGATATTGCGCCACATATCGTTTATACCTCGCTATCTTGCGCGCCGATAGAGACATAGAGACAAAAAATATCGACAAAATATCACAACAATAGATAATTATCGTTTCTTTTCGGCAAAAAAGTAGTATATTTGCAAGGTGATAAAAGGATTATAAATGAACGAAGGAAAATTTACTCCTAAGGTGATGCTGCCGGAGCCGACAGTGAGGAGGCTTCCGTGGTATCTCGCTTTTGTAAATATATTGAGAGGAAAGGGTGTAGAATACATTTCGTCCACCCAGATATCAAAAGAGATTAATGTAGATTCCTCCCAGATAGCCAAAGACTTATCGTTTCTCAACATAAGAGGAAAGACAAGGATTGGGTATCATGTGGAGACACTTGCCACTGTGCTCGCCGACTTTCTCGGCTTCAAGACCATACACAACACATTCATGATAGGTGTAGGTTCGCTTGGCGGCGCATTGGTACAGGACTCCGGACTATCGCAATACGGATTGCGGATAGTAGCGGGATTTGACATCAACCCCGACATAATCGGCACCTCGAGGGCAGGAGTGCCCATCTATGATGTAGCCGAGATGGGGATCCGACAGAAGGAATTAGATGCCGAGATAGGAATTCTCGCAGTTCCGGTGGAACATGCCCAAGAAGCAGCCAACAGCATCATAGAGGCAGGAATCAAAGCGATATGGAATTTCACACCGTTCCGCATCAAGGCAGGAGAAGATATTGTAATACAAAATACCTCGATTTACTCCCACTTGGCAGTAATGTACAACAGGATGGAAAGTAAATCGACAGAAAAATGAAGATAATAGGATACATAATGGGGCGCGATGGAGCAGTCCCTGAGGTGAGCATAATGGCGGATTCCAGTCTATTGAAAGACGGGAAGCCCTTTTTTGTGCCGGACTTTGCCTCGCGGATAAGCATAGCCCCGGCAGTAGTATTCCACATAAGCAGGCTTGGGAAAAACATTGCGCGCAAATTTGCCCGCCGCTACTACGACAGCATTGCGATGGGAGCAGCGTTGAAAGCCGAAGGAATCGAAGGAGCTGCAGATAGCGCATTGCACCGCTCGTTTGACGGCTCGGCAGTGTTGGGCGAATTTGTCGATGCCGAAGTAGCCCTTGGCGCCTTGTTCTCGATGAGTGTAGGCGGGAAAGAGGTGGCATCGGGGAGAATACCCGACGAAGAGACCATTGCGAGCATCATAGAATACTTGAGCCACTACATGACATTCAAGATTGGCGATTTGATATACTGCATATATGAAGAATCTGCGATGGAGATGCAACCCGAGTTACATTTCTCGGCATCGATAGGCGAAACCAAGTCGCTATTATTCAAATCGAAATAAACTAAAGATTATGAGATACCTAACTAAACTATTATTGTTATTAGCCGTGATACTCGGCGCGTCGGCGACAGCATTTGCGCTCGACAAATCGTATTACGCAGCCCATTCAAAACTCGCCGAAGGGCGATGGGTGAAGGTGAAAGTGAGCACAACCGGTATTCAAGAGTTAAGTTTTGAGGCACTTGCAGCATTTGGTTTCAACGACCCCTCGAAAGTGAAGGTGTTTGGCTACGGAGGAAAAGTGCTCCCGGAAATCTTGAGTAAAGACCACACAGACGACATGAACCAGGTAGCCACCTCGATAATCGGGAATAAATTGTATTTCTACGGAGTGTCGGGACGCAACGTAACTGCATTTAACATCAAAACCGAATCACCTCGCATCATCCCCGACAACAACCCCTATTCACAGGCGGGATATTATTTCCTCACCGATGATGAGGGATATACAGCGCTGCCCATCAGCGTGCTCGACAACGAAGACAACGGCAGCACCCTCGTTGAAAACTGCTACGACTACACCGGACACGAGGTAGATCTCCTCAACCCGGGACTCACCGGCAAGGTGTTCCTTGGCGAAAACATCAAAGGCCACAACCCGATGGAAATTGAGATGCCGATGCCCGGCATTGTTGACGCCACCAACATGATGGTGTGCAGCAACATCGGTGTAGTGAGCTCATCGACAAGCTATTTCACGATGAAAATCAATGGCGAGAGCGTTAATTACACAGCCAATGCCAACAAGATATCGTCGATTTCTTCGGACTATCAATATTACATTCCCGGAGTAGCCTATACAACATTCACCCCCACCCCCGGCAACTTAAAAGAGGACACCAAAGTGGAAGTAGGGCTCACCTCAAACGGAACAATCGAGGCTGCCTACTTGGATTATGTGTATATCCGCTACACACGCCAAATGGGCATCACCGACAAAGAGAATCAGGCTCGCGCCTTCGTGCAAAATTACACCGAGAACACCCGTCTTTCGCTCGACAATGTCGATGAGAACAGCGTATTGTGGTTTGTAGGTGAAGAGAGCGACATTCTCACCCAGCCCGTTCAATACAAAATCAACCTTGAGAAGAACGAGAGCGGCGAAGCCACCGGCAAAGGCACCTGCACCCCACATCTCAACACAAAAGTCGGCAAATCGTCGGATTGGGCAAAATTTGTGATATTCGACCCCACCCGAGAACAATACAAGGCAGAAATAGTGGGCGAAATTGCCAACCAGGACCTCCACGGACTGGAAGTGCCCGACATGGTGATTATTACCACAGACGCACTGAAAGAAAAGGCGCAAATTATCGCCGACTACCACATCAAGAACGACAACATGAGTGTTGAGGTAATCGACCATCAACTCATCTTCAACGAGTTCTCATCGGGAACCCCCGACGCATCGGCATATCGCCGCTTGGGCAAAATGTTCTACGACCGCGACAGCAACAAATTCAAATATGTCTTGCTCTTTGGAGCCGGGTCGTATGACAACTGCGGAATCGGCGACAACGCAGCATCGACACGCTTGCTCACCTATCAGAGCGAGTGGTCGCAAGAGGAGACACGCTCCTACACCACCGACGACTTCTTCACATTCTATGACGAATCGGCTTACGCACGCCACTCACTCGACAAGATGCGTGTGGCAATCGGTCGTATGCCGGTGGCTACCCCCGAGGAGGCACAAAGCGCAATAGACAAACTGTTTGAATACCAAAACAGCGACAACGGCTATTGGCGCAACCGCATGATGATATTCACCGACATGGGCGAGGAAGACCTCTTCACCTATCAAGCCGAAGGAGTGCAGAAACTCGTGAACGACTCATTGGGCTTGGCACACCACATCGACAAGATGTACACCGAGATATTCAATACCTATATCCCGGAGACAGGCGCTTATCCATCGGAGGAGTTGATTGCATCGATGCTCAAATCGGGCAACATATTCGCCACCTACATCGGTCATGGTAGCCCCGAATTCCTCTCCAAGACCAAGCATATATGGTCATGCCCATCGGTGCAAAAGACCACCTACAAATATCTTCCGGTGTTCTCGCTTGCCACTTGCGACGTGGCACGCTTTGACAGCGGTAGCCGCGGAATTGCCGAACAGATGTTCCACATGCGCCATGGTGGAGCGATAGCGCTGCTTGCCTCGACACGCACCGTGTATGCCACCGAAAACGACATGCTCAACCGCGCATTTATCCGCGCCCTCTTCACGCCCAATGCCGACGGCACACACCGCACCGTTGGCGAAGCTGTGCAATTGGCTAAGAACTCGTTTGTGAAATCATCGCTTAACAAACTCAACTTCATCCTTCTCGGCGACCCGGCAATGAGAGTGAAATTCCCGGAAAATCGCATCGCAGAGTGCAAGATCGACGGCACAGCAGCCGGCGAAGCCACAATTCTGCCATTGACAGAGGTGGTTATCAGCGGCGTTGTCAACAATGCCGAGGGAAATGTGGATGACACATTCGATGGCACAATCACCGCCGCAATCTACGACAGAGCAACAAAATATAGAGACATCACCATAAGCAACAATCTCCCCACAGTGTCGTCGTACATCCGCAACGAAGTGCTCGGCAAGGTGAGAGGCGAAGTGAAGAAAGGACAATTTGAACTCAAATTCACAGTGCCTGCATCGAGCAACGGCAGCAGCGACGACAACACCGTTGTTCTCAACCTGTATGCCGCAAGCGACAAGGGTGAGATTGTAAACGGAATGGCGAGCGGCATCACATTTGGAGCCTACGACGCCACAAAGGCGATTGCCGACGACAACGCTCCCGCCATTGAGGAGATGTGGATTAACAGCACCGACTTTGAAAACAACAGCAAGATTGCCGAAAACGCAACCCTCTACTTCCGCGTGAGCGACAAAGAGACCGGAATCGGTACCGGCACACTCGGAATCGGCACCGGAGTGTCGCTTGTGCTCGACGAAAAGATATCGTTGAACGCAGCCGGCAGCTTTGAATTCAACTCGGTAACCCAAACCGGCGAAGCCGAAATCGACCTCACCAACTACCTCACCGAAGGATTCCACACCGCACGCCTCACCGTTTCGGACATCAAAGGCAACCACACCGACAAAGTGCTCGGATTCTACTTCACCCCCAAGAAGCACACAGTGGAGATTGCAACTGCCGAGGAAACCATAAGAGACAAAGCCAACTTCACAATCACCGGCGAAGGCTTTGACTCGGCAACATACACCATCTATGTAACCGATCAGGCAGGCAAAACCCTCTGGCACAAAGCAATCAGCACACCCACTCTCGAATGGGATATGAAACTTGCCAACGGCACCCGTCTCGCCCCCGGTGTTTACAACTATTATGTAACAGCCATCGAAGGCGCCACAACCGCCGGCTCGGCAATCAACACAATGGTAGTAATGAAATAACATCCACCAACAATATTTGCAAAGGCTGCTTCGGCAGCCTTTTTTGTTTTCTGCAGGTATTATTCATGGGTCTTTTTGGGGGCTTTGCGAGCTTCTGTGCGCAAAATTACTGCCACGTGGAACAGATTATTTGCAAATCGCGCGAGGATCTGCGATTTAACCGGATTTTAACATTGGGATGGTGGTATCTTTGCGGAAAAGCTACTGGAAGGAGGAGACGCATGGTGATAAGCGTGGGAGCGCAATCGGCGGCGGTAAGGACGCGATATTTTGCGCCCGCGCCAACAAATGAAAAATCCCGCCGAATCAATCCAAAATCCGCCCCATCCCCCTCCATCCAAACCCCCAATCCCCAATGGCACCGCAAAAAAAAATTGCCCATTTAACTTTAAATTATTTTCATGCGCACTAATCCGGCACACCCAGTGTTGTATCTTTACCGCGATGATTTGCAAATCCCCGAAATATCCAAGAAATATGCCCTAAAACATATATAAATAGTGCACATTCAACAAAATGTTACGTAA
>SFER01000128.1 GCA_004557195.1 Bacteroidales bacterium
GGTGTTTGCTCCTGTTAAAAAAGACCAATTGCAGTATTCTTTAAACGATGAAAAAATGAGTGGCACTATAAGTGTTGGCTATGCCTACTGTATGTCATCCAGATTTTCCTTGGGTTTATCTTATACTTACTCCACCTATGATACACAAGTAGTGCTCGGATCTTCAAACCCTTTGGCTGATGTAAAAACTACCAACCACTTGTTTTTAATCAATACAAAATTTGAATGGTTAAAGATAAAAAGTTTTAGCCTCTATACTCGTGGCGGAATCGGTGTGAAGTATTGCAACAAACTCACTTATGAGAATGTAAACGCAATGTACACTCCCGATGAACGAAAGGCTGAGAAATTCCTCGCTTGGCAAATTTCGGTTCTCGGAGCGGAATGGCGATTTATCCCACACCTTGCCCTGTTTGTCGAGGGAGGCGCCGGTATGCAAGGGTGCCTTCTCGCCGGACTGCGAACTCATTTCTAAAATCACATTATCATGAAACGATATTTCTCTATATTTTTATCCTTTTTATCGGTGATTCCTGCAATAGCCTCAACTACCGATAATGAGACCGCGCCCGACACCACTTCCATGCTCGGAAAGGGAGTTAACCTCAGCGATGTGGTGGTGTATGGCAGCAAAGACGCTTTCGGCGTGCAGGAATCGCAAATGAGCGCAATTTCGGTGGGCAAGCAGCAGATTCTCGCCGTGCCGGTGTTTCTTGGAGAGCCTGATGTGATGAAAACACTCCAAAAACTCCCCGGTGTGCAATCGACCAACGACGGCACCGCCGGAATCTTGGTTCGCGGTGGAAATTACGACCAGAACCTTATCACTCTCGATGGCTCCACACTCTACAACGGCGAGCACCTAAAGGGGTTTGTATCAGCCATCAACCCCGATGTTGTGGGCAATATCAACTTCTACCGCGGTGCATTCCCGGCGCGTTACGGTTCGAGGCTCTCGAGTGTTATCGACATAGGTGTGAAAACCGGCGATTTCAACCGCTACCACGGCAACATCTCGCTCGGAGTGCTCGCCTCGCGCATCCAAATCGATGGTCCGATATGGAAAGGACACACATCTTTCAACGTTGCCGCCAGGGTTTCCTATTTCGACATGCTCGCCTATCGTGTGCTAAAAAAATACTACGACAAGCCTGAATCGATGCAGCCATATTCCGACATGGATTTCTATGATATCAATGCCAAGATTGTGCACCGTTTCAGCCCGGCAAGCCGTCTCTCGGCTGTGTTCTACTATGGGAAAGACTGGAACGGAATTGCTCCCACAAGCAGCCGCATGTTCACCTCCACATTTTACTATGAGGGAATCGCAGAAGAGAATAAGATTGAGCACGACAACCGCCGCGAGAATTCTTCCGACAACAATTGGGGCAACATCGTGTCGAGCATCTACTGGACCTACCAGCCTACCGATGCATGGTGGATGAACCTAAATCTAAGTTATAGTCGTTACAAATATCTTTTCACTCAAGACTCATACACAAAATCCACAGTAAGAAATTCTGTGAGATATGAATATTTCTTAGAGGAAAAATCAAAAATAACCTATCATTCCGAAATAGACGACATAGCACTCACGTTCGACTCCAAATTCACCCGCTACGACAATCACCTGCTCCGATTTGGCGGAAAAGTGTCGCTCCAAAGCCTCAATCCCACGCAGGATGTCGTCAAGCACTCCTATGCCAAGGCGATAAGCAATCAATACCGCAATTTTGCGCATGAGCCGGAAGAAAAAATTAAAAATTACCCGGGCTACTGGGATGAGAAAACCGTGGATATGGACATGGTGATAGGGAAGCGCACCGACATCTACCAGGCATCGCTCTATGCCGAAGACGACTACACGATAACACCATGGCTAAAAGCCAACATCGGCTTGCGCCTATCGCTCTACAGCACCACCGGCAAAAACTATTTCTCGGCAGAACCTCGTGTGTCGCTCCGATGGCTGTTCCGCGACAATATGGCGCTGAAACTATCCTACAGCCGTATGTCGCAGGCTGTGCGACTCCTCCAAAGCAGCAATCTCGTGATGCCGTCCGACACCTGGGTGCCTATCACCGACCGAGTACCACTCATGCACAGCGACCTTGCCGCACTCGGCTACAACTACGAGATTATGCGAGGTTTCAATCTCTCGGTCGAGGGTTACTACAAGACTATGAGCAATGTGCTCGAATATCGAATGGGTTCGACCTACACCTCGGGTAGCGGCGACTGGCAAGACATGACCGCTATGGGCGACGGACGCTCCTATGGTGCTGAGTTCCTGCTCGAGAAGAAGCATGGCAAGACCACCGGGTGGATTAGTTACACATGGTCGAAATCGCTCCGCACCTTCGACCGTCCAGGCGACAGAATAAACAATGGAGTGGAATTCTACGCCGGCAATGACCATCGCAACAACGTAAATGTGGTGATAATGCAGCATATGCCATTGTCTAAGGTTTGCTATTTCGACTTCTCGGCATCATGGAGTTATATCACAGGAAGGCGTGGAAATGTTCCGAATGTCAACATGTACGGCGGTATGTTCGAGGAATATGACCCTCGGATTGTATGGGGAGAAGACTCATATGGAAAACCCGAAACTTGGAGTGGCTTTGTGACCAACCCCATGGGAGGGCAGTATCTTGGAAAATACGCCCAAATGTACACATTCAAAGGCATCAACCAATATAAACTCCCCGATATGCACCACCTCGACCTCGGAATCTCATTCGGCGTTAAGCACGAATATGGCGAAAGCATTCTCGGAATCAGCGTTTACAACGTGTATAACCACATGAATGTGAGCAGCGCATACATCGGATATGACAAAAACCAAACAGTTCTCAAAGGTGTGTGCATCTTCCCTATCATGCCTTCGGTAAGTTACACTCATAAATTCTAACAGCAATGAAACACCTTCTTAGCATAATATTGGCACTCACAATCGCCATCTCGCTCATAACATCGTGCGAGGTCATCCTGCCAATCGACAATCAGCCCGACGCTATAACTGTCAATTCGGTGGTGTGCCCCGACACCGCGGTGCTCGTGAATGTGTCGCGAACATTCAGCATCGACAACTCCCCGGGATACTACTTCATTGACTATTACCACTACTACCGATATCACGACACCATCTACGACACCCTCGCCGTAATCGACAAGGCACTGGTGATGATGACGGTGAACGGCGGCTCGCCCGTTCAACTCCGTTACAATCCCGGCAAATTCCGCTATGAGAGCGACTATTTCCCAAAAGCCGGAGACGAAGTGGAAGTCGAAGTCTCGGTGCTCGACAACCCCGAACTCGCACCGGCAAAATCATCAACCAAAGTGCTGCCCGCGCCCGAATTTGAAGTGCTCTCTCATCACACTATCTACTCCCCTTACGACCATGGATATTTAGACAGAGAGAACGAACATGAGTTTGGTGGGCACGACAGCGTAATGGTAATCACACTCAAACTCAAAGACAACCCCAGCGAAAGCAACTTCTACCGCCTCCGTGTGAGAAGTATGGGAGACAACTGGCAAATCGACAGCGTCAAAGCCCCCGACGGAACATTAATCCGCGTTGATAGTGCATATTCGTCGTATATGACCGATATTTTCACCTCCGACGACATTCTGTTCCTCGACCGCAACATCCCGACAGGATTTGGCAGTTGGCCCGCCAACTTCAACTACATGTTCGACGACCACCTCTTTCAAAACGGAGAATACACCGTAACCATACAGTCTCGTATGCGCATTGCCGACAACCCGCGGGTGATATTGGAATACTACAGCGTTACGCGCGACCTCTACTCCTACGTCTGCTCCGTGATGCAGTACCGCACCCACACCGACGATGTCCTCGCAAACCCCATCGGCATCCACACCAACATCGAAAACGGCTACGGAATCTTTGGCTCGATGAACTTCACCCGCCAAACCCTCTACTTCAACGACTCAGGGAATGGGAACACATCGCATTGAGCACAAGGGTGGCACATCGCCCCTCGTTAAGCACTAAGTCGAGAATGCTCATCCCCGGCACAAAGCCGTGGCGGGCGTTCCACACTTGGTAGTATGGCACATCTGCCACAGGGAGCGCATTGGAGGCGTTCTCACCCCCTTTGGCGCGCAAATCGACAAATCTATCGTCGGGAGCCGTCAAAGTGGCAGGAATGGCAAAGAAATCGCTCACAGAGGCATGTATCGCCAGCAGAAAGTCGGCGAGCCACTTGGAATGGTGGTGATACAACGCATAAAGGTCGTCTTGGTAATACTCGAAAAACGGCGCCTTGCCATAGGCTGAGAAAATTGCGCCCCAGTGGATTCGCTCCCACTCCCCATGCTCCGAAATCTGCAAATCCTTAACCGGCGTGGTACCCCCTTTGGCAGGCTTCACAAGGGGAATGGTGAGGGTCTGCACCCCGTTCGCGCCGATGATGCGGGTGCGATTCACCTCACGGCATTTCCCCACGGGAGAATCGATGTCGAAAGCCACCCTCCCGGCAGCCACCATGGCGGCATAATGCCTCACGCTGCCGGCATAGAGGCAGCTCATGAGCGCGCCATTTTCGCTATCGTGAATCATTTGTCGTGGTTGGGAAGGCGGAAGATGCGGTTCCAGCGAATTTTGCCGTCGAAAATGCCCTTATCCTTCTCGAGCGACAGGAGAATGAGCACCGGAGTGCCCACAATGTGGTCTTCGGGCACAAAACCCCAATAGCGCGAGTCTGCGGAATTGTCGCGGTTGTCGCCCATCATCCAGTAATAGTCCATCTTGAATGTGTAGGAGGTGGCGGGCTTGCCATTGATGTAAATCACGCCGTCGGCAACACGCAGGTCGTTACCCTCGTAGTTGCGTATCGGGCGCTCGTAGATGGGCAGATTGTCGGTAGTGAGCGCGATGCTCTCCCCTTTCTTGGGAATCCATATCTCGCCGTAATTGGAGCGTGTCCAGCCGTAATCTTTGCTGATGGGATACACCGGGAACATCTCCCCTTCGGGCACCATCACCACATGGGCGATTGCCGGCATCTTGCGAGCCTCGGCAACGGCAGCCGCAGTGAGCGGGGCGATGTAGATCGGCGCAGTCTCGCCATTCTCACCCACGTTCAAGCCGAGCGAGCGCAAGAAGATGATTTGAGACGCGTTGTTGAGATACAGCCGACCGTCGCATTCAAGATGGCGGTCATCGACATTCACGCCGAGGGTCTCCCACTCCGAGTCGCCGAGCATCCCGCCCGAGGTTTGGATAATATAGTTGTATTGCACATTTTTAGGCTCTTTGAGCGGCTTTCCGTTGATATACACGATGTTATCTACAATCGTGAGGCGCTCGCCGGGAAGTCCGAGGCAACGCTTCACATAATTCTCGCGGCGGTCAACCGGGCGATAGAACACCTTGCCAAACTGCTGCGGATTGTTCCACACTGTCTCGCGCCCGAATTGAGCCACGAGGGTGTAATAGTCGGGATTCTGCACCTTCTCGGTAACAGTGTCGCCGGCAGGGAAGTTAAACACCACAATATCGTTGCGCTCCACGCCGCGAAGCCCCTTGAGGCGGTGGTATTCAAATTGCGGCTTGTCGACATACGACTTGCAATTGAGTATCGGGAGCGTGTTTTGCGCCAACGGGAAGTGGAGAGGAGTGTTTGGTACCCTCGGACCATAAGTAATCTTGTTCACCCACAGGAAATCGCCCACAAGAAGCGATTTCTCGAGCGACGAGGATGGAATCTGATACTGCTGCCCCACAAATGCGAACAGGAAGTAGCAGCAGATGAGGGCATAGACGATGGCATCTACCCACCCCATGATGGTGCGCGCCACATTGTTCTTCCATCCGCGCCACGCCGTGAACGGGATGTAATGCGTGAGGTAAATATCGATGAGAAGGGGGTAGGCTATCAACACCCACGGGTTTTGCAGCCACACTACCCACCCGAAAAAGAGCAACGACACCACCGAGAACCTAATCCAGCGCCCCCGCTTCACCGCCTTGAGGCGTTCAGTGAAACTACCTGTGGTTCTCACATATCCATTTTCGGCACCATTGTTGCCGGCATTTTTGTTATCTTGAGAATTTCTTTCTACACTCATAGTTAAGGATTTTAGGTTGCAAAAATACACAAAAAACGTGAGAAACCGAAGCAATATCAAGAATAAGCACCAATTTCTCAATCCCGGCACCCCAAAAACCGCAAATTCGGGTCCTTTGTATTTGATGTGGGGGAAATTTTGTCGGACACTTTGTTTGC
>SFER01000129.1 GCA_004557195.1 Bacteroidales bacterium
ACTGTGTGTCAATTTATAAACCAAATCGGTTTTATCGACATACATGTAATCCTCCTCGATGATTTCCGAGAAGGTTTGTATCCCAATCGGGCAAAATTTTAATTTCCTTGCTTCCATAACTCACTATTTCTGCTAAATTACTGCAAATATACAACATTGAAACGCAAAATCAAAGTAATTCTGCATAATTTCGCATATGCGCAATAGGGCTAATAGGGCCAATAGGGGGGATAGGGCAAACAACTTCCGGGAGAAAAAGAGAGGGGTGTGCTCTTGGAAACACACCTCTCTGCGGATATTGAAACGGAAGGATATTGTTTTATTTTGCTGCGCTGCCGATGCGGTCGCGGGCGTCTTTTCCGGCGCCGGTGCCTTTATATTTGCTGCGGGCGGTGTTGAAATTGTAGCGCACGGTGAGAATCACACGGTTGAAGTCCATTGTGTTGGTTTGGTGGATGCTGTAACTGCCGTAGTAAATATACACATCGTTGTTTCCCTTGCGGAACATATCTTGCCAAGCGAGGCGAAGTGTGAGGTCATCGTTTTTGAGAAACGATTTTTGTACGGCTGTTTCGAGCGACCAGTAGTTGTTTGTGAGTTCGACATTGGTGAAGTGAGACTTGCTGTGAAACTCCGAGTTAAGTTCGATTTGCCAGCGGTGAGGGAGGCGGAAGGCGTTGTTGGCGTTGAACACCCACATCGGTTTGCCAAACGAGCGCTTGCCGTTGTCTAAGTCGAGAGTGAGCCATTGCTTAGCCACGGCGACGGTCCAGGTGGGGGAGTAGCACCCCCAAGTGTGGCTTGCCACGGCGAAGAGATTGAGTTGGTGCTGCGGCTTGTCGATGTTGCGGAAAGTGATGCGGATTGTGCCCTCATCGTTGAATTGTTCGCTCCAGTTGCACACAAGGTCTTTGGTGTAGGAGTAGTTGGCGCCGATTGTGAACATTCCAAACATAGTGGTGAGCGACACATTGTGTTGAGTAGAGGGTTTAAGAGTGGGATTTCCTTGCTGGAACACATATCGGTTGTGGTAGTTCATAGCGTTGCTCAACTGCCAGTAAGATGGGCGAGATGTGTAACTTGAGTAACTGAGCGAGGCTCTTACCTTGCCGAACATTGAGGAGAAAGATGCCGAGGGGAATAGGTTGTCGTATTTGCGGCTGAGGTTCTCGGCGGGGTTGATGAGGTCCTTGTAGTCGAAAGCGGCATGCTCGTAGCGCAAGCCCACATTGAAATTGGTCATGCGGTTGAGCGAAACGCCATATTGGATGAATCCGGCATAGACATTATCGTTCACCTTCGATTGCGAGTTGGGGAGCGGAGTGCCGGAAATCTCGTTGGAGGCTGTGCGCTTCACAAAAGTCTCTTCGGTTCCCACTTGGAGCATACCTTTCCAGATGGGGTAGGAGAGAACGAGTTTTGTGGCAACCATATCGTTGCTCGACTTTGACACAGCGAGCACATTGCGGTCGGTAGTGGTGGCGTTTTCAGCCATGTTTTGGTGCTCATTGTCTTTGGCGAAGAACATATCGGTGTTGAAATCGATATTGAGTTTGCCCACATTGCCGTTGTAGTAGGCGTTTACGAGCACGTTGTGAGGGCTTTCGCTCCACTTTTTGCCGTTGCTGTTCACACGCTCGATGTGTGTACCGCGGTCCCACTTGTCCATGTCGATGCGCTCTTGTGTGTCGCTGTTGGTGGTAACAGCATAATCGACTTTTGCGCCGAGCGAGTGGTTGTCGTTGATTTGCCAGTTGAGACCTCCGGTAACGTGAGTGCCGATTCCACGCCATAGATAGTCCATTGAGCCTTCGTAGCGATAGAGTTCGGTGTTGCTCGAAGCGTCGGTGGTGATTTGTCCGAGGTCGCTCCATTGGTTGGTGCGATATTCCCACTCCTTCACCGAAGCGAAGAAATCCCAGCCGCCATAGCGGTAGTTAAAATTGAGTTGAGCCTCGGGGTCGTTTTTACCGGTGCGCAGACTCTGCTCGCTTTTGGCAAAAGCGTTGAAGCTGAAGCCATCGCCCTGGCGGCGCACCGTCTTGATGCGCACCACAGCCGAAACTGTGGCGTCGTACATCGCGCCGGGATTGGAAATCACCTCGATATCGGCGATTTCATCGCTCATGAGACGCTTGAGTTCGTCGGTGTCGTGAACACGGCGGCCGTTTATATAATATATAGGAGTGCCGCGACCAATCACCTCGAGGTCCTCGCCCTTCTTAATCATGCCCGGCACCTTGCGGAGCACATCTTGTGCGGTTCCCGCTTTTTCGAGTGGCGAGCCGTTCACTTTGGTAATCATTGCGTTGCCCTTGAGTCGGGTGTTGGGGAGTTGCCCTTTGACAACAATTTCTTTGAGTTGTACCATGCTCAAAATCGAGTCGAGAGCAAGAGAATCGAGTTCGGCATCGTTGGTTTGAGCCGAGGCTGTGAATGCTGCTACAGCCAAAGTCGCTAATAAGATGATTTTTTTCATATTTGGTGTTATTTGTTTGTTTTTATTATTCTGTTTTACTCGAGTGGGGATGTTTGGGGCTCTGCCACCGATTATCGAAGCGGGATGTTTTTCCCTTCGTTTTCTATTTGATGCGCGAAATCTACAAAAGGTTGCACAAAAAATAGAAAAATTTGTCATTTTGTGAAATTAGACGCAAAATTATTTGATTCACTACACTCGGAGTGGTAAAAAACGGACATTCTTCGCTCGGAATGGCGGAAAATTTGAAAAAATGATTAAAAATAGGCTGAAAATTTTGCCGGGAATAAAAAAAACACTACCTTTGCACCGCAAATGAGAAATCATTGCACTTCGGGGTGTAGCGCAGTCCGGTTAGCGCACCTGCTTTGGGAGCAGGGGGTCCCAAGTTCGAATCTTGGTACCCCGACACTGAAAGCCAGCAAGTTATCTTGCCGGCTTTTCTGTTTTTATACCCATTTAGAGCACCGCCGGTACCCATTCAGAGCCACCCTGCTGGCACTCTGCGGGGCAATCATGGAAAAATCATTGAAAATTTAGCGGGGAGCGATGGGGATTTCGGGGCGCGTGGGCGCGATGGTGGGGTTGCCTCGGTAGTAGTCGTTGTTGCTGCGGAGGATTTCGTAGAGGATAGAGCCGATGTCGAGACCGAGCGACACCTTGTCGAACCGGAAACTCGGGATGAACATCGGCACCGTCTCCCACTTGCCCGTTACCGGGTCGCGGCGACGCTGCGCACCCATCTCGAGCGAAAGTCGGTCGTTGAGCCTAATGCCCATCGACGCACCGTAGCCGGTTTGCATCAATCCCGGATACGGCTTCTTGTAGTAGGAGCCGAAGACATTGAAATAGAGGCTGGAAGTGGCTTGATAGGTGAAGCGCCCCGACACGCCGAAAGCGTCGCCATGCGCAAACGGCATATTAAGCTTCATCGCATTCACCTGCAGCGACATAGAGATTTTAGAACCGATGGGGAGCGCGTATCCAAGCGAAGCCGAGTTGTAGCGGCCAATCCCCGGGAGCGACGTCTGTTCGCCGAAGCCATAGACATTCCCCACCGGGAGGTTGTAGATGCCCGAAGTGGCAAAATCGCCCTTGTTGAGCGGGGTGTGGTCGATGTAGAAGGGGATGTTGTGCATCTCGCCGAGCGAAAGCGATGGCATGGGCGCCGGGGCGGTGAGCTGCAGCGGCATCGATTCCAGCTTGTAGAGCGACATCTGCGAAGGCGCGAGAGCGGGTGCGGCGTTCCATTCCGCGTGGCTGCCGATGCTCGTTGAGTCGGCAACCTCGAGCCTCTCTTGTGCGGCACATGCGAGCGAGGCAAAGGCAACTATTATTGCAGCCGGGAATCTCATAATGCAGAGCTATTCTATTGTGGGAACATCGGGAGTGGGAGGAGGAGTAGGAACCACCTTGGGCGCTTGCGACTTGCGCTTCGAGGGCTTCTTCTCCGATTTCGCAGGCTGAGCGGCTGTGTCGGCAGCCTCGATTGCGCGAGCACTGTCGATAAACTCAATCGCGCGCTGTTGCATCTCGGGCGTGGTGTCGAATTGCTTTTGCGAATCGGACAGCCACAAGCCGATGAGCGCAACAAGCGCTATAATAATGATAGTGGCGAGGATTGCGACACGTTCGCCGCGGTTGATTATTGCCATAGGAAATAAGAGATTAGGATGACAAAAATGAGCACCGGAGCGATGGTGCGGATGCTCACGAGCACCGGCGGATAGAGATAGCTCTTGAACGACGCATCGTTGGTGAGTTGGTCCTTAAGGAAGCGGCGCGGCATTTTCCACCCCACATAGAGGCTGACGAAGAGCGCGCTGAGAGGGAGCATGATGTTGGTAGCTGCCATATCGAGGAAATCGAAGATGTTTTTCCCGGCGATAGTGAGCCACGACAATTCGCCTTGCGACAGCGAGCAGATCGACGACAGGAGAAACAGCGGGAGCATAGTGAGCCAAGTGGCGGCCTTGCGGCTCAACTTGAGGCGGTCTTGCAGGAGCGAGATAGTAACCTCGCCGAGCGAGAGTGTGCTGGTGAGAGCGGCGATTGCAAGCAAGAGGAAGAAGAGAGTGGACCACACCTCGCGCAGCGGCATCTGAGCAAACACCTCGGGGAGAGTTACAAACACGAGTGTAACCCCCTTGATGGCATCGGGGTTGCTATCGAGACCAAACGATTTCACCGCCGGGAAAATGATAAGTCCCATGAGCACAGCCACAAGGAAATCGAGGAGCGAAACAGTGATAGCGGTGCGGCTCAAGCGTGTTTCCTTGGGGTAATAGGCTGCAAAAGTGATGAGGATGCCCATTCCGAGGCTCAGGGAGAAGAACGCTTGTCCGAGAGCCGCTACAAATGTGCTGCCATCAACCTTAGAGAAATCGGGGGAGAGGAAGAATTTCACCCCTTCGATAGCGTTGGGGAGGTTGAGCGAAACCACGCAGAACACCAGCAGGAGCACAAACAGCACCGGCATGAGGATATTCGACATCTTCTCGATGCCCTTGCGCACCCCCTTGAGGAGAATCACCAAGTTGATAGCAATCATCACATAGGTCCAGATGAGCGGATTGACGCTTCCGGTGATGAGTTCGGTCATCTTCTGCGTGTAGGCCTGCGAATCGGTGGAGGAAGCGGCGCTCTCAAAGAGTCCGCCGGTGAGTGATTGCCAGAAATACTCGGCTGTCCATCCTGCCACCACCATATAGAACGAGAGGATGAGATAGGACGCGAGCACACCGATGCCACCCACGAGATACCATTTCGTGCCGGGGGACAACTTGCGGAACACCCCCACGGCATCGCTGCCACCGCTGCGCCCGAGCGAAAACTCGGCGAGCATCACCGGGATTCCGAGGATAAAGACGCAACCGAGATAGATGAGGAGGAATGCGGCACCACCGTTTTCTTGAGTAACAGCAGGGAAACGCCACACGTTTCCCAATCCGACAGCCGACCCTACTGTGGCTGCGATAAGACCTATTTTAGAACCGAATTTTGCTTTGTCAGACATATTGATGATTACGATTTAATATTTCCGACTGCAAAATTACAATATTCTGCTCGAATAGCGCTGAGTTTTATGATAAATTATAATTATTTAGGTGGATTATGCCGATATAAAAGGAGAGAAAAGGAGCGCGACTCTCACGGGCAGCGCTCCTCAAGGTGTTATTATTATCTTCTTACGATTGTGCTTTATTTTTTCTCAACACGGTTGTAGCGAGCATTGAGACCTTCGATAACTTCGGCAGTGATGTCGAATTTGGGGTCGATGTGCAATGCGGCGGCACGGTCGAGGATAATGTCGAATTTTTTGTCTTTGTTGTATTCGCGGATGAAATTGTCCACGCTGTCGTTGAGCTGGATGTTGTTTTGCAACAATTCGTTTTGCATAGCCTGTTGCATTTGACCGAGAGTGCGTTGAGCATTTTGTTGCATCTCGTTGAGTTTTTGCTCATCGGCGCGGTAACTTGCCTCTGAGAGGTAGCCGTTGGATTGTATCTTAGTTTGCACGCTTTGAGCGAAACGGCGTATTTCGGCTTCTTTTTGAGCGGCAATCGACTCATATTTGTTGTTGCTGCGATACATAGCCTCATTGAGGTCTTTAGCGAGGTTGTAATTGCGCAATAGCGAGTCTTTGTCGATATACGCGATTTTCAAACCCGGTTCGGTCGAGGCTGCTGTAGCCTCGGGTTTTTCTTGATTTGCACTATTGCAGGCAGCCAAAACAGCCACTGCGAAGAACAAGAGTAATGCTATA
>SFER01000130.1 GCA_004557195.1 Bacteroidales bacterium
ACGTTGCCATTTTCTGGTCGCTTGTTTTCCTGATTCCGTTCACTATTGCGTATGGAATGCACGAAACCGGCTACGAGCTTATGGAGTCGGTTGTTCTTGACTACATTCCCTTCATCGTTTTGCTGTTGGGCCTGTTCATTGTCACGGGCAACATTCACGTGGCAGGTACCATTCCCGGCACCACGCGCAACAACGTGATTATGCTGGCCATTGGCACGTTCCTGGCAAGCTGGGTGGGCACCACAGGCGCCGCCATGCTTTTGATTCGCCCTGTGCTGCGCGCAAACGTGTGGCGCCGCAACAAGACGCACATCATTGTGTTCTTCATCTTCCTTGTTGCCAACATGGGTGGTTGCCTGACCCCCTTGGGTGATCCGCCGCTGTTCCTGGGCTTTTTGCGCGGCGTGCCGTTCCTGTGGACCATGGAACATATCTGGCACATTCTGGTTCTGAACACCGTTCTTCTTTTAGCGCTGTTTGCCCTGATTGACAGACATTTCATCAAGAAGGAAGGCAAAGAAGGCCTGGAGGCTTTGGAGCTTGAGCGCAAAGCTATGGGTCGTGTTCCCTTCCGCATTGAGGGCGGCCATAATGTGGCGTTTTTGGCGCTTATTATTCTTGCGGTTATCCTGAACGGCACCATCCCGCAAATCGATTCCTTCCTGGATGCAAAAGGCCAGGTCATTGGCATTGATGTCTATGAAGGCATCCATCTGGGCATCAATTACTTCTTGCAGATCATCCTGATTGCAATTGCAGCGGGCCTTTCTTGGTACACCACGAAACCCGTGCTGCGCGAAAAGAACGACTTCGAGTGGGGCCCCATTGCGGAAGTTGCCAAGCTGTTCATTGGCATCTTCATCCGTCCGAGGTATATCACCGCCGTGATAATGTCGATTTTCAAAATCAAACTGCTTGTCAAATACCGCGACAAGGCTATGGGGTTTTGCCGAAATCTTGTTGAAGCCTCCGACAAAGCCAAACTGATGCCTGCAACGACCTGGGTAAAATGCTTTGCTGCTACTGCAATCTCATGGCTTTCGAGGTATCTAATGGTGTGTGCTCTCTTTGCAATGTTTGGAGAAGGGAACAACCAATTCCTCGTGGTTGCAAGGCAAAGTGTCGTGTGGCTCATTCTCATGGTTACACCCACACCCGGAGGCAGCGGCGTGAGCGAATGGCTTTTCACCAAGTATTATAGCGATATGGTTTCATCGGTGTCGATTGGACTGCTCCTCGCTTTGTCATGGAGGATACTCAGTTACTATCTCTATATGATTGTCGGACTCTGTGTTATTCCGGCATGGCTGAAGAAAAAAAATAGGCACTCAGCCGGTTTCACAACCAAATGAGCGCCTCCCAAACCAAAACTATTTCATTCCTAATCAGATGTAGTCTTTAAGTATCTTTTGCAATCTGCTTCGAGCTATAAATATCCTGCTTTTCACAGTGCCTAACGGCAGATTCAACTGCTTTGCGATTTCGGCATATTTATATCCCGCTATGTGCCGACTTATCGGCAGACGGTACTCATCGGGGAAAGTGTTGATTATGCGCACAATCTCTTTGGTGTTGAGCGCCGACTCGGGCATCTCATGCCCGGAATCTCCACTTTTGTTGAGCTGATAGAGATTGTCGGAATTATCAAACATCTCTTTGCTCCTCGCCATGCGGCGATAGTTATTAATGAATATATTTCGCATTACCGTGAGAACCCATCCTTTGAAATTCGAATTATCGATAAACTTGCTCTCGTTGTCAAGAACCCTAAGGCTTGTCTCTTGCAACAAGTCGCGTGCCCGGTCCTTGTCGGAAGTGAGCGAATAGGCGAAATTGAGCATATTCTCCTGAAGTTTCACCAGTTTGTCATGTAATTTATTATTTTCCATGTCATTTGTTCATTAATACTTAGGCGATACCACGTTGAATGCAATTATTCGCCATTTCCTCCTTTTTTATTGCGATTTTGCTACCATAAATTCAAAAAATTTATTTACTTTGCATTTCCGTTAATATCTACATATAAAACACTGGATTTATGGAAAAGTTCTATCATAGGATAATATTTTTTATCATAGCCGCTATAATATGCCAAGTGTCCGTTTTGGCTACGCCTGTTGTGAAGATTATTCCTCTCAAAGACGAGGTCGGCTCTACCACATGGCGATATGTGCAGAAAGGTCTCGACGAAGCAAAACTCGACAAAGCCGATGCGGTGATTATTCACATGAACACTTATGGCGGAGCGGTAGATTATGCCGACTCCATTCGCACGGCAATCATCAATTTCGAGATTCCCATCTACGCTTTCATCGACAATAATGCAGCATCGGCAGGGGCACTCATTGCCATAGCCTGCGACAGCATTTACATGCGCAATGGGGCGAATATCGGAGCTGCAACGGTGGTTAACGGCACCGGTGAGGCGATGCCCGACAAATACCAATCTTATATGCGCTCCATGATTCGAGCAACGGCTCAAAGCCACGGAAAAATCACCCGAATCGATGCCAATGGAGACACCATCACTCGGTGGATGCGCGACCCGCTCATTGCCGAAGCGATGGTTGACCCGCGCACTTCGGTGCCGGAAATTGGAGACGACAGCACTCGTGTGGTGTCGTTCACCGCTCTCGAGGCTATGCAATATGGGTTCTGCGAGGCTATTGTGGAAAGCACCGATGAGATTATCAAAAATCGACTCGGATACAACGAATACCAACTCACAAGCTACAACCCATCGTTGAAAGACAACATTTTCGGATTTCTCACCAATCCGGCATTGCAGGCAATTCTCATAATGATTATGATAGGCGGAATTTATTTCGAGTTGCAGACTCCGGGAATGGGTTTCCCTTCGGCTGCCGCTATTGTTGCCGCAATACTCTATTTCTTGCCTCTTTATCTCGATGGATTTGCCCTGGAATGGGAAATTATGCTCTTCGCGTTCGGCATTGTTATGCTTGCACTCGAAATTTTCGTGATACCGGGATGGGGCTTTGCCGGAGTAGTTGGCATTATTTCACTCATGATTTCGCTATTATTCTCGATAATCAACAACAACGACAACACACCACTGCTTGAGACCTCGGGATTATACACCGCAGTCGCCACAGTGCTCACCGGCACTGTGCTTGGGGCCGCACTTGTGATATATCTATCGCACAAAATAGGCTCTGACGGCATTTTCCGCTTCACCGCGCTGCGCAAAGAGCAAAACATCTCTGATGGATATATCGGCGTGCCTGCCGAACTCGGAAAATTCGTGGGGATGAATGCAACAGCAACCACTGTGCTCCGCCCTGCCGGAAAGATTCGCATCAGAGATAAAATTTTCGATGCAACTTCCACAGGCGAATTTATCGAAGAAGGCGCACAAGTGAAAGTGGTTAAATATGAAAATTCACAACTTTATGTCGAAGAAATAAAATCAACAAATATATAATGAACAACAAGAGTTTTATCGGGATTATTCCCGCAAGATATGCCTCGAGCCGTTTTCCGGGCAAGCCATTGGCTAAAATTGGCGGCATCATGATGATAGAACGTGTGTGGAAACGTGTGAGCGAAGTGCTCGACACTGTGTATGTTGCAACCGACGACGAGCGCATTTTCGACGCCGTGAAATCGTTTGGCGGAAATGTGGTTATGACATCTACCGAACACCGTAGCGGCACCGACCGATGCATGGAGGCATACAACAACATTGGGCAGAAGCATGATGTTATCATCAACATTCAAGGCGATGAGCCATTCATTGAGCCGAAACAAATAAAAGCGATTATGGAGTGCTTTGACGATGACGACACTCGCATTGCCACACTCGTGCGCCCCTACAATCCCGAGAATGGATTCGACCCGCTTTTCGACAGCAACACCCCCAAGGTTGTGCTCGACAAGAATATGAACGCTATCTATTTCTCCCGCTCCATTGTGCCATACATCCGCAACAAGCACTATCTTGAGTGGCCAAAGTCGCACCAATACTACACCCACGTCGGGATGTATGCCTACACGGTAGAAACTCTTGCCGAAATCACTCGCCTTCCTCAATCGTCGCTCGAAATCGCCGAGTCGCTCGAGCAGTTGAGATGGATTGAAAACGGCTACAAGATTAAAGTGGGAATTACCGAGGCACAATCTATTGGTATCGACACCCCAGAAGACCTCCAAAAAGCCGAAGAATTAATCAAAAATATGAAATAAACGCCGATGGAGTTCTCATTGCCCCAAATTACGCCCTTCAAAGGGATAAAAGCGGAAATGCCACAGGTGGAGATTCTCGACAATGGCGCAGAGATTCTTGTGGCGCGCTATCCGGGATGCGAAGTGCTCTATGTCGGACTCATTTTCGGAGGAGGAATGATTACCCAGAAGAAACCTTTGCAGTGCCTCACCACTCTGCGAATGCTTCCTCAAGGCACGAAAACCCTCTCTTCGGAGGAGATTGCCGAACAGCTCGATTTTAGGGGTTCACAAATTACCACCACATCGTTGAATTTCTCCTCGGCAATCAGTGGCACTGCCGTGTCGCGCCATGCGATTCATCTCATTACCCTGCTTGAGAAGATTGTAAAAGAAGCCTCATTTCCACAAAAGGAATTCGACCTTTTGGCAAAAAAGACTTGCGAAAACCTTAGGTTGGCGCTCACTATGGGCAATGTGTTGGCATCCAACAAGCTCGACTCTATGCTTTGGGGCGAGAATCACCCGCTCGGACACGATGTTACGATAGAAGATGTGGAGAATTTGTCGCTCGACGATGTCAAGCAGTTCTATCACGACTACTTCAATAGCGACAATGTAACAATAGTTCTATCAGGCGATATCTCCGATGAAATTTTGAGCCAAATAAAACAATCGTTCTCAGGCAATTGGGGCGGAAAGAGTGTCGCTGAAGCCACAATTCCATGCGTCTCTTCATCTGAGCCAAAAACAGAAATTATCGACCGCCCGCACTTGGTACAGTCATCGATTATGGGGGCTTTGATGATGCCGTTGCGCACCAATCCCGATTATCAAGCATTGCGATGCCTTGTTAAGTTGCTCGGTGGATATTATGGAAGCCGACTGAATATGAATATCAGAGAAGAGAAAGGCTACACCTATGGCATCACGGCAGAACTCCTCGGACACCGCCAGATTGCTTTTATGAATATCTCCACCGAGTGTAATATCGAATACACCCACAAGGTGATAGAAGAAATCAAGAAAGAAATAGAAGGTTTCATCTTCAAGCCCGTAACGGAGGCTGAAACCGACCTTCTTAGGAACAATATGTTCAAAAGATTGGCTGCTACGATAGAGAATCCGTTCTCTTTTGGTAAATATTTGTTAAACATGCATGACATCCAAGAGGCACCCGATTACATCAATCGGCAGGTAGATTTCATCAACCAAATCACTTGCGACACCCTAAACAGGGTGGCTCGGAACTATTTGAGTGCAGACAACCTATATTTTGCCATTGCAACCAACAAAAAAGAATTAAAAAGTTAGAAATTGTATTTGTTATTTGACAAATTATTGCGAAATTTGCAAAAGAAATAATCAGACGAGAATTTTCATTAAAATATATATTCATGACTAAAAAGAGTGCATTGCAAAAGGCTCGTGCGTCTTATCAACCCAAATTGCCTTCGGCTCTTTGGGGCGCAGTTAAAGCCGTAGAAGGTGAAGCAACTCAATCGGTTGCCAACCAAGAAGAAATTAAAGCCTTGTTCCCAACCACCTATGGACTTCCGGTTCTTTCTTTCGAAAAGAATTCAGCCGCTAAGAATCAGGCACCTATCAATGTGGGTGTTATCCTCTCCGGTGGTCAGGCTCCCGGTGGGCACAATGTCATCAGTGGTCTTTTCGACGGCATCAAAGCCATCAACAAAGATAGCCGTCTTTTCGGCTTCTTGATGGGTCCCGGCGGTTTCGTTGACCACAAATACATTGAACTCACAGCCGAATATATCAATGATTACCGCAACACCGGCGGTTTCGACATCATCGGTTCAGGTCGTACAAAACTCGAAAAGAAAGAGCAATTCGACAAAGGCCTTGAAATCCTCAAAGAACTCAACATCAAAGCTCTCGTTATTATCGGTGGCGACGACTCAAACACCAATGCCGCTGTGCTTGCCGAATACTACAAAGCACAAAACGCAGGT
>SFER01000131.1 GCA_004557195.1 Bacteroidales bacterium
AAGAAAGTCCAGATGCGCGAAGACAAGAAAAGTCATTCAGTGATATCATATGGCTTTGGGGATTATCATTGCATACAGGATTTCCCCATCCGCGGTCGTGCAACCTATCTACATGTGCGCAAGCGCAAATGGCTTGACCAGGATACCGGAGAGATATTCAGTTATGAATGGGAATTGTCGGAATATGATGAAACGCACTTAAATTCAGAGTTCGTTTCTTTTTTAAAAGAGGGAGATTGAGTCTACTCCCATAAGTATTTCCACGCTTGCCAAACACAATGGTCTCAATGGACAGACTTTGCGCAAGCAGTACAAGGAAAAGATAAGCGATTACCGCACATGGGACCAGATTGGCCATGCCGAAGAATATATGCTTTTCCCGAACAATTTTGGCATGGATATGAGCCTTGATGAGACATGCCTGTCAAACGGCGAGGTGTATACTATCCTGACTAACAAGGCTGCACACGGAGGCAAAGGAACGTTGGCGGCGATGATTCGCGGCGTGTCTTCGGATACCGTTGTGGAAGCGCTGAGGGAAGTTCCATATGAGATACGCCGTGGAGTTAGAACGGTAACTACCGACTTGTCATCGGCAATGATGCTGACAGTGAGGCGCGCATTCCCGAAAGCAATGCTGATTAACGACCGATTCCATGTTCAACAACTTGTCTCCGAAGCCATTGACCAGATGAGAATCGGTCTGCGTTGGGAGGTGCTCGCCGAGGAAAACAAAGCAATCAAGGAGCATCGAGCCAAAAGAAAGGCCGCACATACCCGAGCAGAGAAGGACCTTATTGGAGAATGGGTACCGGAACGAATGGAAAACGGGGAAACAAAGCCTCAAATCATGGCGCGCAGCCGTCATATAATCCTTATGCACAGGTCAAAGTGGAACACACAACAACAGGAAAGGGCAAGAATACTATTTCGAATGTTCCCACGGCTCGAACAGGCATACAACATCTATCTTGAACTCGTAGATATCTTCAACAGAAGGTCTCTCCCCGAAGAAGCCAGACTCAATCTGGCAAGATGGTATAACAAAGTGGAGGCATTTGGAGATGATGGATTCAACAAAGTTATAGAGACATTTGAGAACCACAACGCTTCCATCGTCAACTATTTCGAAGATAGGCTAACCAATGCTTCTGCCGAGTCATTCAATGCAAAAATCAAAGCTTTCCGCACACAATTCCGAGGCGTAGGAGATGTGAAATTTTTCATGTTCAGACTCGCTACACTATATTCATGACACGCCCCCGCCAACCGGAAATATCCGCTGTCCCCTAATATGATTTAAACGATAATCGGGTAAAATTCAGGTCGGCGGCTTAGACAATCCGCCGACCTGAATTTATGAGCATCCCACCGGTTTGCGACAGTGCCAAAAAATATGCACATTTTTGACTGAAAAATCGGCTACATTGCCGGCGCCATCCCAAAGTTTACAAGGCTTGGCTGGAACCGGATGCGGTGTAACGATCTGATTATCAGAGAGAAAAGAAAAAAGCCAGTTTTCTGTGGTGTACAGGAAAAACTGACTTTTATCATCTTGTAGTGAATCCGGGACTCGAACCCGGGTTTCCACCGTGAGAGGGTGGCGTGCTAACCGCTACACTAAATCACCATTTTCGCTTTTGCTTTGCAAAGTTAGGCATTATTTTTGAATGATGCAAGAGTTTTGACGATTTTTTTGAAAAATCGTGCGAAAAACGGGTGGAATGTGGTCGTGGAGGGGGAATTATGCCGGATCGACATCGTAATAGAGGATTACCGACTTCATGCGAGTGTCGAGAGCGAGCATACGTTCGTAGAGCTGTCGGAGGATTGCTTTCACCTTCACCATCGAGGCTGCCGTTTCCATTTTCAGGAATATTTGACGAATGTGGAATTGCTGAACTCGAGCGACCAAAGGTGGCTCGGGTCCGAGGACACGATGGGCGAAAATCTCGCGCAGGAGGTTGCTGAATCGCACCGCCATTTCGCCCACCACGGCATCGTCGCGGTGCTTGAGGTAAATGATGATTATCTTGGAGAACGGCGGATAGCCAAATCGGCGACGATCTTCGAGTTCGCTATTGAAATACCCTTCATAGTCGTGGTTGATAATGTGCTCGAGGATAGGATGATCGGGGAAAGCCGTTTGGATAACCACATGCCCGGTGCCATCTTTTCTCCCGGCACGTCCCGACACCTGTTCGAGCATGTTGAATGCGCGTTCGTGGGCGCGGAAATCGGGGAAATTGAGCAGCGAGTCGGCATTGAGCACACCCACGACATTCACGCCGCCGAAATCGAGACCCTTTGTAACCATTTGCGTGCCGACGAGAATTTTGGATTTTCCCGAAGAGAAATTGTCGATGATTTCGTCGTACCCGTTTTTATTTCGGGTGGTGTCGAGGTCCATTCGCGCCACCGGGACATCGGGGAACACCCGCTCGATTTCGTCTTCGATACGTTCGGTGCCGAATCCCACGATTTCGAGAGTCGGCTGTCTGCAAGAGGGGCAGGTGTGGGGCATCGGCATTGTGAAGCCGCAGTAGTGGCACACCAGAGTGTCGTTGGCGCGGTGGTATGTGAGTGAGACATCGCAGTTTTGGCATTTAGCGGTGTAGGCACATTCGCGGCAAGTGAGCATCGGGGCATATCCGCGGCGGTTTTGGAACAGGATAGCCTGTTTCCCATCGTCGAGCGCATGGCGGCATTGAGCAACAAGCGCCGAGGAGAAAATGCCGTTCATCGAGCGCCGCTTACGTTCCTGCTTTGTGTTGACAATGTTCACCTCCGGCAGGGCGATGTCGTCGTAGCGAGTGAGGAGTTCGACAAGAGCATATCTGCCTGTCTTGGCATTGTAATACGACTCCATCGAGGGAGTTGCCGACCCGAGAAGCGCCTTCGCACCATGCATTTGGGCGAGGACCAGCGCAACATTGCGCGCATTGTAGCGCGGTGCCGGGTCTTGCTGTTTGTAGGAGGGCTCATGTTCCTCGTCAACAACCACCAAACCGAGGTTGGAGAACGGGAGAAACACCGAGCTGCGCACTCCAAGGACAACACAAGGGGAGGTGGAGTTGAGGAGTTTCTTCCAGATATCCACGCGCTCGTTGTCGTTGAATTTAGAGTGATATATAATTAAGGAGTTGCCAAACACCTTTTGCAGGCGGTGTGTGAGTTGGGTTGTAAGTGCAATTTCCGGTACCAAATAGAGCACTTGCTTGCCGAGGCGGAGCATTTCGGCGATGAGATTGATGTAGATTTCGGTTTTACCGCTTGAGGTAACACCGCGAAGGAGAGTGATTTTGCCCTGTTTCAAGGCATCGGAAATGTCCCAGAATGCTTTTTTCTGCGCAGAAGAGAGTTCCGGCGGCGCTACGACATCGGCAATCGGGGCGAAAAAGCGGTTCACCTCCTTTTTGTATTGCTTGAAAATGCCCTTCTCAATCATTGCGGCGAAAACAGCCGAAGATATGCCGGAATGTTGGAGTAGCGCCTTTTTAGCCACCTCAATGGCATCAGAGTGTCGCAGCCATTGCGACATTTCGATGAACGCAAGGAGCAGTTTTTCCTGCTTTTCGGCGCGCGACACCAGGTCGAAGAAGCGATTCATCGCATCGTTGTCGCCACGCTCACAATTGAGAGTAACGTAGGTCTCTGTTTTGGGCGAATATGACTGCACGACACGCTCGGCGACATAGATAGCGTCTTTCTCGAGCAGGCGCATAATCACGGCGGCGACATTCTTGAAGCCGGTGAATCGTTCCACCTCATCGAGTTGAACCTTAGGGCGAGACGAAACGTATTGGAGCACGATTTTCTCTCGGTCGGAGAGACGAGCGTCCTCGGTCTCGAAATAATCGGGCGATGCCGTAACCACCGTCTCGCTCTCCACCTTCAGCCCCGATGGAACGGCAGCCTTATAGACATCGCCGATAGAGCAGAGATAGTAATCGGCAATCCATTGCCATAATTGTAGTTGAGGGCGGAGGAGGATGGGGGAGGTGTCGAGCAGAGCGGCAATCTCCTTCACTTCGAATTGAGTGGGGAGATTGTCGTGAATCGACATAACGATGCCGGTGTAGAATTTCTTCCTGCCAAAAGGCACAAGCACGCGCCAGCCGGGCTGCAACACGCCGCGCATCTCATCCGGGATGCGGTAGGTGAAATTGGCCTGGAGCGGCAAGGGCAATATTACATCGGCACAGATTCCCATTTGCTATGCCTCGGCGGGCTGTTCCTGCGGAGTGGCGTCGGATGCTTCCGGTGATTCTGTCTCTTTGGGTTCTTCTTCGGGCTTGGCGGCGAGCAATTCGTCGGTTCTTGAAGCCCATTGACGCTTGCCGAATATGCGCTCGACATCTTCGGTGAAGATAACCTCGCGCGAGAGGAGCACCTCGGTGAGTTCGTGGTGTCCTTCGGCATATTTGGTGAGAATCTCTTTGGCGCGGGTGTATTGCTCATTGACGATGCGCGAAACCTCATCATCGATAAGTTTTGCACGTTCATCGCTATAAGGCTTGGTGAAGCCGTAGGCTTGACCGGTGGAGTCGTAGTAGGACAAGTTGGGCAACTTCTCGCTCATACCGAAATAGGTAACCATAGCATACGCCTGCTTGGTTACGCGCTCAAGGTCGTTGGCAGCGCCGGTAGAGATGCAGCCAAGGAAAAGTTCTTCGGCAGCGCGACCACCGAGGAGCGAGCACATCTCGTCGAGCATAGCCTGAGTGGTGGTGATTTGGCGTTCCTCGGGGAGATACCAGGCAGCACCGAGCGCCTTGCCGCGCGGCACTATAGTAACCTTGATGAGCGGATTGGCATATTGAAGGTGCCAGCTGAGCGAAGCGTGACCCGCCTCATGGACGGCGATAGAGCGGCGCTCATCTTCGGTGATAATCTTGGAGCGTTTTTCGAGACCGCCGATGATGCGATCCACGGCATCCATGAAATCTTGGCGTTGCACATGGGTTTTCTTGCGACGCGCAGCGATAAGCGCAGCCTCGTTGCACACATTGGCGATGTCGGCACCCGAGAAGCCGGGAGTCTGTCTTGCGAGAAGTTCGAGGTCAACACTCTCGTCCATCTTGATTTTGCGCAAGTGAACCTTGAAAATTTCCACACGATCGTTCAGCTCGGGGAGCTCGACATAAATCTGGCGGTCGAAACGCCCGGCGCGCAAGAGCGCCTTGTCGAGGATGTCAACGCGGTTGGTGGCAGCGAGGATAATCACGCCACTATTGGCGCCGAAACCATCCATTTCGGTGAGGAGTTGGTTGAGCGTGTTTTCGCGCTCATCGTTAGAGCCCATATTCGGATTCTTGCCGCGGGCACGTCCCACAGCGTCGATTTCGTCGATAAACACGATGCAAGGAGCCTTCTCCTTGGCTTGACGGAAGAGGTCGCGGACGCGCGAAGCACCCACACCCACAAACATTTCGACAAAGTCGGAGCCGGAGAGCGAGAAGAAAGGCACATTTGCTTCGCCGGCGACAGCCTTTGCGAGGAGGGTCTTACCGGTTCCCGGAGGGCCTACAAGGAGAGCGCCTTTCGGAATACGGGCACCGAGTTCGGTGTATGCTTGAGGATTCTTGAGGAATTGCACAATCTCCTCCACCTCAGTTTTAGCCTCCGAAAGTCCGGCAACATCGTTGAAAGTAACGCGATTGGTGCTGTTTTTGTCGAAAAGTTGCGCTTTCGACTTGGCAACGCTGAACACACCGCCTCCACCACCGCCACCGCTTCCGCTCATGCGGTTCATGAAGAAAATCCAAAAGATGATGAGGAGCAAAACCGGACCGAAGCCCCAAATCCAGGACGAAATGTCGCTGCTTGTATCGTATTTTACATCGCCGACTTTCACGCCCGATGCTTCCCATTTTTCTGTTTCCTTGTTGAAAGCATCCACGCTTGGCACATGGGTGGTGATGGAAGCCTTCGAGCCTTCTTTGTATTGCTCTTTAGTGAAAATTTTCTGTGCGAGTGTGTCGGAAAGTTGGGCAATTGCCTCGTTTTTATTAGAGAGGACGGTGATGCTTGTAATCCCGCCTTTCTCGGCATAGGACTTAAATTCCGACCATGTTACCTCCTTCTCGATTTCGTTACCTGTGGTCATATATCCCACGAGCAGAACACCGAGGATAAGC
>SFER01000132.1 GCA_004557195.1 Bacteroidales bacterium
TTTCCTTTGGGACATAGTGGGCGCTGGCTGCGAGGTCGATGCGGACGCGCTCGCCGGAGCAACCTTCGCCGGTGATTGGGTCGTAGGCGTTGGCGCGGGCGGCGAGTACCTTGCGGCGCTCGAGGTTTTCGTTGATTATGTCCTGCGGGGTGTGATTCATTTGCTTTTGTATTCTATAGGGCCAATAGGGCCAATGGGGCCAATGGGCATTTTTGTTTGCAAAGATAGGGCGCGGTGATGCGGGGCGCGTGCAGATTGCGACAATTTTGGTGATTTAACCTGATTTTAACTATTGTGGGGTCTTGGGGCGTACCTTTGGCACGCTATCGCTCTATCTCTTGGGAACCCCGGCACAAACTGCGTTTGTACCGGGGTATGATCGGGTACGCCACGCTGTGGCTTTCTGAGGCTTGTAGCGGCACGCGCTTGGGCGCGTGAGTGCGCTGCGTTAGCAGCGCGCGGTGGACGCGGGTGGGGCGCGAGTGGGGTGCCAGCATCATCGCTTGTAGCTTAGCTATCGGTAGCAGACGGCCTGCCACCGCCTCCGGGGTGGCGATTTTGGGGGTGTCCTCTCGCTCCGGGCATGTCGCCGACGCCCAGGTCGGCGAAATACCCGGTTTCGCACGGCAGCCACCGCCTACCGGGGTGGCGGAAATGTCCGCCTCCGGTCATCGTCTCCGCCATCGGCGGAGATAGCGTTGTGTGGCGCTCTTGTCATCGTCTCCGCCGACTGCGGAGGGGCCGACGCTGCGCTTCGCCGTGGGATTATCTCTTTTATAGGGCCTATAGGGCCAATAGGGCCAATAGGCATTTTTGATTTTTCTTGGTGCAAAGATAGGGTGAGGCGATGCCGGGCGCGTGCAGATTGCGACAATTTTGGCGATTTAACCTGATTTTAACGCATATTTGTGTGTTATCTTTGCGGCGAGTTCCTTGAAATGGCGGTTATTTGCCGATGTGGGCGGCATTGCGGTGGAGGGCGGCGAGTTTGGCGCGCTTTATGGCGGAGTGGCGGAAGAGGGCGGCGTATCGCTCTTGGTCCATCTCGAGTATGTCGTTGACGGTGAGGGTGAGTCGCTCGGGGATGGGAGTAAATTCGGGGATTTCGGTGGTGGGGGCGTAGATGTTATGGGGGCAGGCTTTCTGGCAGGTGTCGCAGCCGTAGAGGCGGTTGCCGAGGCTGATTCCTTCGGGGATTTCGCCGCGGTGTTCAATGGTGAGGCAAGAGAGGCAGCGGCGTGCATCGATGGCGCCGTGGTCGCTGATTGCCTTGGTGGGGCAGTAGATGAGGCAGCGGCGGCAGCTGATGCATGGCGAGATGCAAGGTTCGTCGGGCTGCAGAGCGGCGGTGGTGATTACAAACCCGAGGAAATGGTAGGAGCCGAGGGAGGGAATTATGAGTTGGTTGTTCATCCCTATGAACCCCAATCCTGCCTGCTGTGCCCAATATCGCTCGCGTAGCGGGGCTGTATCGACGCAAATGCGCGACGAGGCTCCGAGGGTGGCGAGGTAATCGACAACGGGGGCAAGGCGGTTGCGCACCACATCGTGGTAGTCGTCGCCATAGGCATAATATGCGATTTGCGGGTATTGCGGCTGCTGTTTCTCGCGCGGCAGGTAGTTTAGCGCCACAGCGATGATTGTGGCAGCGCCATCGAGGAGAAGGCGCGGGTCGTTGCGCACATCGCGGTATTTTTCGAGATAGGAGAGGCAGCCATGCTTTCCGGCGGCAATCCAGTCGTCGAACGCCTTCACCGCGGCGGCATCGACAGGCGCGGCAACGGCAAAACCGCATCGCGAGAAGCCCGATTCCGTAGCAATTCGGCGCACTTGCTCGCGGATGTCATTGCTGAGGTATTTTGTCGAAGGTGTATCCATTTTCTAAGAGCCATTCGATGCTTTTGGGGAGGGCGTATTTCATATTTTTCTCGGCTTTGAGCGAATCGTGAAACACGATTATGGAGCCTTTGCGGGCATACCGCTTCACATTTCGGAACACCTCTTCGCCGTTGAGTTTCTTGGAGTAGTCGCGCGTTACGAGGTCGTACATGATGATGTTGAAGTGGTGCTTGATGATTCGCGCCTGCTTCCAGCGCAATAGCCCGTGTGGCGGGCGAAACAGGTTGCTTTGTATCAGTCTATCGGCTTTCATGATGTTGCGCAGATAGGTGGTTGTGGTAACGTGTGCGCCTTGGAGGTGGTTGTAGGTGTGGTTCCCGACACTGTGTCCGCGGCGTTTTATCTCCTTGAGGAGTTCGGGATGGCGGCTCACATTCTCACCGACGCAGAAAAAAGTGGCTTTGATGCCGTATTTGTCGAGCGTGTCGAGCACCCAAGGGGTAACCTCGGGAATCGGTCCGTCGTCGAAAGTGAGATAGACACATTTTTTCTTCTTGGTTATGCGCCACACCCCCTCGGGGAATAGCATACGATAGAGCAAAGGCGGCTGTTCGATAAACACGATGAGAGGATATTAAAAAAGCCATGCCCGCACAGGAGTGCAGGCATAGCCGATTATGGATGAATTAATTGTATGATTCGAGGAACTGGTTGAGGCGTCCTATGTTCACACCCATTCCGGTCATCTCGCCATTGAGATTCTTCACATCTTCTTCGGGAGCATAGGAAGAATAGAGATGGATGAGTTCGAGGAGATAACGGCGGTCGATGTATCGGTCGGTGTTTGAAAGGCGCGAATACAATTGAGCGTCGAGGCTCTGGTAGAAGCGGAAATATTCGGCGTAGCGGAGAATTTCGCTGTGGAGGATGTCAAGACCGGTCTTTGTGTATTCAGGCTTTTCGCTTGCCTCGCCGAGGAGCAAGTAGGTTTGTCCCACAGTGTAGCCGCTCTGGATAGAGTAGGGCACATTGAAAGTGGGGAGTTTCTCGTTCATCAACGAGAGTACCGTGGCGGCCTTGTCGAAGCGGTCTTGAACAAAATCGGTGTATTCCTTGGCGCTGTCGGCGGGGAGTTTGGTCTCTTTGATAGCCTCTTTCACCTCCATACCCTCGACGATGAGCGCGCTTGCGAGGTCGCAGAGCGTTGTACGATGGGTAGAAACCATGCGCGACACAGTCTCGTCGGCATAGATGGTGTTGTCGGGAGTAGCGTTCTCGAAACCGCCCCAGCGGAACTTCGTGGTTATGTTTTCAAACGCCTTGTCGGTGTTCACGCCATACTCGTCGGTGTGCGACTGAGGGTGCAGAATCGGGAGCACCTCGTAGGCAAGGCCGGTAGATTGCATGTAGGGTGCCAGATTGAGGTAGTATCTATCGGGGACAGTCATAGCGAAGTAGATGGGTCGTTTCCAGCCCTGTTCCGCATTGGTGGAGATGATGTCGAGCGAAGCCACACGGCTTGTCGAGAGTCCGCCTTCAGAGTGTGTTCCGGGGTCGGTAGTGAAGTCAAACGGGATGAATTCTTCCACCATCGACTTTTCCTCCTCGGGAATAATCTTGTTTGCCACAAGCGAATTGGCATCAATAGGCTGATACATAACAGGATATTTCACTTCGGGGAGATTCCAGTCGTTGTCCTTAAATTTTGGGCTGTAGAGATGCTTCAAGGCGGTTTGCACCGTAACGGGAGTCGAATCCGGCTCGATGATATAGTTGAAAGCACGGTTGCTGTAGGCAAAAGTTGTGCGGTCGCTCAGCATCGGCAGCGGAGCGCTCTCATAAGCCTGGAGGCGCATCTGCTCGATATACCAGTCGGTGCTCAAATAGCTGAGGTTAACCACACGCACATCGGTGCGATAGCCTTCCACCTCCTGGGCATACCACAACGGGAAAGTGTCATTGTCGCCGTTGGTGAAAATAATGCCGTTTTCGCCCACGCTCGACAGATAGTTCATGCCGAAGTCGCGACAAGCATATCTACCCGAGCGGTTGTGGTCATCCCAAGTCTGGCTCACCATCTGCAGCGGCACGAGCACACCGATAAGCGCTGCAATCGAAGCCACAACGATGTTGCCACGCTCGTCGAGCGACTTGTTCATCTTCTTGAGGAGGAGTTTCACCAGATTGAAGATTCCGGCAACACCCATACCCACCCAGATAGCGAATGCGTAGAACGAACCGGCAAAAGCGTAGTCGCGTTCGCGCGGCTCGCTTGGAGTTTGGTTGAGGTAGAGCACGATAGCGATACCTGTCATGAAGAACAGGAAGAAAATCACCCAGAATTGCTCAATTCCGCGTTGGTCCTTGTAAGCCTGCCAGAGCAAACCGGCGATACCGAGCAAAAGCGGGAGCATGAAGAACACATTGTGCCCCTTGTTACCTTCGCCGAGGTCGCGTGGCAGCAGCGATTGGTCGCCGAGTCGCGGGTTGTCGATAAACGAGATACCCGAAATCCAGTTGCCGTGAGTGATTTCGCCGGTACCCTGGATATCGTTTTGCCTACCCACAAAATTCCACATAAAGTAGCGCCAATACATGTAATTGAGTTGGTAGTCGAAGAAGAATCTGAGGTTTTGGAGGAAAGTGGGCTTGGAAAAATATTGGCTGTCGATAGGCTTCCCTTCGGCATCGATGCGAGTAACCACCTCCACTTGGTTGAGGTCGGCCTCGGTGATACCGAGCCATTCCATATAGAGCGCCTTGTGGCGTTCGCTGTACAAGCGCGGGAAAAGCATATCCAACTCGGGAGCCATCACATAGTCTTGCTCATAGCCGTCGAAATGGTAGAAATCCTTCTCCTCGGGCGAAGTTTTCACCCCTTTGGAATAGAGCGCCTTCCCCTCATTGGCTTTGGCGCGGGGCACCCCGTTGGAGTTGTATTGATACACCACCGGCGAATTGAAAGTCTGCCCATAGAGGAGCGGTTTCTGCCCATATTGCTCGCGGTTGAGATAACTGCCGAGGGCAAACACGTTGTCGGGGGAGTTTTGGTCCATCGGAGTGTTGGCATTTGAGCGGATAAGAATCAGCGCATAGGACGAATAGCCGATAAAAATCACGAAAATGCTAAGAATCACGATGCTGAAGATGCGCACCGGTATCTCCTTGACATTTATGATGTAGGCGAGCAACGCCAAGGTGAGAATTGCCGGGAGAATCCATCCATCGCCGATAAACAGCATCCCCGACACCACGATGCAGAGGAAAAACGAGAACTTGATGGCTCCGACATTCTTTTGGCGGCGCAATTCATACACACACCATGCAAACACGAGCAGGTCGATGACAAAATAAGCCAGTACACCGCTGTTGAACGGCAATCCGAGGCTGTTGACGAAGAACAGCTCGAACGACTGAGCCACCTTGACAAAACCAGGCACAAGTCCGAAGAGGATAAGCGCGATGATGGCAAATGAGATAGCCAAAGCGATGAGCGAACCCTTGACATTTGTGTTTTTCCACTTGCGATAGTAGAAAATGAGCACAATCGCCGGGATACACAAGAGGTTGAGCAAGTGCACAGCCACCGAAATGCCTATCACATAGGCTATGAGGATGAGCCAACGGTCGCTGTGAGGCTCGTCGGCAACATTTTCCCATTTGAGGATGAGCCAGAACACGAGAGCGGTGCAGAACGACGAGAAGGCATACACCTCGCCCTCAACCGCCGAGAACCAGAATGTGTCGCTCCAGGTGTAAACAAGCGCGCCACACACACCGCTGCCCATAACAATGAGATATTGGACAAGCGACAGGTCGGAGGCATTGTCTTCAACCACAAGACGCTTCACCAGGTGGGTAATGGTCCAGAAAAGCAGGAGGATTGTGCCGGCGCTCAGCAGAGCCGACATAGCATTGACACAGATAGCCACAGTGCTCGGACCCGAGGCAAAATTGATGAAAAACCTTGCCGCAAGCATGAAAATCGGGTTGCCCGGCGGGTGTCCCACTTCCAATTTGTTACCTTGGGCTATAAACTCACCGCAGTCCCAAAAACTGGCTGTCGGCTCGATGGTGAGAAGATAGGTTATCGCTGCAACGACAAACATCAGCCACCCCATCGTGTTGTTGATAATGTTGTATTTTCTCATTTTATGTGTATTAACACTATTATTTCAAGT
>SFER01000133.1 GCA_004557195.1 Bacteroidales bacterium
CCTGATAAGCACCCACAAGGAACACGCCAAGATAATACGACTCGTTGTTCTTGAGCGTATGCACCGGAATGGATGCCGACACGCCGCTTGGCGACACAAAATTTCCAATCTTGCCGTCGCTGTCGCAAGTGATGTCCTGCAGCGTTGCCATGTGCGTAGGCTTCTCGTCGAGGCGCGAAATAGGTATTATCGGGAACACCTGGTCGATAGCCCAGCTATCGGGCAACGACTGGAAGAGCGAGAAATTGCAGAAATACTTTTCGGGCAGTTTCTTTGCCACCTTACGCAATTCCTCGGGAGCATGCTTCATATCCGAAGCCAAAGCATTTACGTCGCGTGCAATCGACCAGAACAGCTTCTCAATCAAGGCGCGGGTGCGCAGGTCAAGCAATCCGAGGCTGAACAAATCGAGCGCTTCCTCGCGTATCTGCAAAGCATCATGCCAATCCTCCATCATGCGGCCCTGGTTTATCTTGTCCCAGATGTCGTATAGTTCGCGCGCCAACTCGTGGTCGTCGTCCGAAATCTTGTCGTCGTCATCGTCCCACTGGGGCAACTGAGCCGTTTCAAGCACCTCGAAGATGAGAATCGAATGGTGGGCAGTGAGCGAGCGTCCGCTCTCGTTGATGATGTTTGGCTGCTTCAACCCATTCTTCGTGCAAGTGTCCACAATGGCAGAGACAGCGTCGTTGGCATACTCCTGAATCGAATAGTTCATGCTGCTTTCGCTGGCGCTATTGCGCGTGCCATCGTAGTCAACGCCAAGTCCGCCGCCAATGTCAATAAAGTCGATGTTGAAACCCATGCGCGATAATTGCACATAGAACTGCGACGCCTCGCGCAAGGCATTCTTGATGTGGCGTATCTTGGTTATCTGACTGCCGATATGGAAATGAATCAGCTTCAGGCAGTCGTCGAGTTGCTTCTTCTGCAGATAGTCGATGGCAGTGAGCAGTTCGCTTGAGTTAAGGCCGAACTTGCTCTGGTCGCCACCGCTTTCTTCCCACTTGCCGCTGCCCGAGCTCGACAGCTTGATGCGAATGCCAATGTTAGGACGTATGTTCAGGCGCTTCGATATTTCGGCAATCAGCTTCAGTTCATTGAGTTTCTCCACCACAAGAAATATACGGCGGCCCATCTTCTGAGCCAGCAATGCCAGCTCGATGTAGCTCTCATCCTTATATCCGTTGCAAATAATCAGCGATTTCTCGTCGATGTTAATCGACAATACGGCATGCAATTCCGGTTTGCTGCCTGCCTCAAGGCCGATGTTGAACTTTTTGCCGTGGCTCACTATCTCCTCAACCACCGGACGCATTTGGTTCACCTTAATGGGATAAATGATAAAGTTTTCGGCAGTATAGTTATACTCATTAGATGCCGACTTGAAACAATTCGAAATCTTTTCGATACGATTGTCCAAAATGTCGGGGAAGCGAAGCAGAATCGGTGCCGTGATATCGCGCACCTGCAACTCATCCATCACATCTTTCAAATCCACTCCGGCATAACCCTCGCGTGGGGTGACTTGAATGTGTCCCTTTTCGTTAATCGAAAAATACTTCAACCCCCATCCGTTGATGTTGTATAGCTCCGCGCTATCCTCAATGCGCCATCTTCTCATTACTTTTCGTTGCGTTTGTTTTTAATAGTTTTGTTATTGGGTTGTTAATTGATAATTATTTCTCTCTATTGCGCCTTCATTTAGGCCATAAAAAGTAAACAAAGATAATTGATTATCTTCACTTATCACCCATTTGACCCCAAAAACATATTAAAAGTTTCACAAATTACCCCTTTTTGCATAATTAATAGCTCTTACATTCGTTTTTACTATATAACTAATGAGTGACTCCGCGGCACTTTTTGCCCGGCATAACTCGCTTTGCTTATTATTTGTTACAAAAAACACTATTTTTTGTTTGAAATGAAGATTACTTTTCTCACACCTCCCGAACTCATAGGGCATCAGCCTGCCGAGCGCACCGCCGGATGCACTCGTATGGTGTATCCCATGCCTAATATCTACGAGCTCTCCGTGGCTGCCGTACTCGAAGAGGAAGGTGTGCACGATATCACCCGACGCGACTTTGTGTTCGATGGCAACGGTAACGAAGCATCGCTGCGCCAATTCATCGCCGAGCGCAACGCCGACATTTATTTCATCTGGACAGTAAATCTCTCTATTCAGAGCGACCTCAAGGCTATGCATATTATCCACGAGGTGGCTCCTCATGCCTATGTGGTGCTGCTGGGCCCCGGTCCCACCTATTTCACCAAGCAATGCCTTGCCCACGACCATGTGATAATAGTGCGCGGCGAACCCGAAGCCACCGTGCGCGAACTAGTAGATGCTATGCACAACCGCCGCGACTGGAGCGAAGTGCGAGGCATTTCATTTATGCGCGATGGCAAATTTCACAGCAACCCCTTCCGCCCGCTAATCTCCGACCTCGATGCGCTGCCTTTCCCGGCTCGACACTTCATCGAGGACAAGCAATATCACAATCCCAAACTCAAAACCGGCCCCTACACCACGGCTGTAACCTCGCGTAATTGCCCCTATGGTTGCATCTACTGCGTGCCCAGTTCGCTCACTTTTGCCCGCGAGATGGAGTTCCGCAAGGAATTTGGCCGCAAACCCAACATCGGCTTCCGCTCCGTGGCAAGCATCGAACGCGAAATGGAGTTGCTGCACAGCCGCGGCTACAAGGCTATTGGTTTTATGGACGACAATTTCATCTGGAACGAGGAGCGAACATCACAGATTTGCGAAATTATGCGCCGTTTCGGCTTCGTTTGGGGATGCCAGGCGCGCGTTGATGCCATCACCGAACCTATTGCAAAGATGTTGGGCGAGTCGGGATGCCTCTATGTGGATTTAGGCATCGAGTCGTTCAACGACGACATTCTGCGTTTCATCAATAAAGGCATCACTTCGGCTCAAATCTATCAAGCCATTGCTTTGCTCAAAAAATATAGCGTGCCGGTGAAACTCAATGTGCTCATCGGCAGCAGTCCGCTCGAAACCAAGGAAACCATTCGCCACACTCTCCGCGAGGCGAAAAAACTCAATGTCGACCAAGTAATGTTCAACATTGTTTCGCCTTTCCCGGGTACCGAATTTTACAAAATGTGCATAGAGAACGGCTGGCTAGCCACGCCCGACTATGTACCCACCGATGTGCAGCGCGAATCGATTCTCAACTACCCGCATCTCTCGGCCGAAGATATGGAAAAAGCTCTCTTTCGCAACAATCTGAGCTACTTCATTCGCCCGTCGTTCATCTTCAAGCAACTGCGCCGTTTTAAGAGTATGTCGGAATTTATCAACGCTCTCAAAGCTCTGAAAATAAAACTTTTCGGATATTCCAAATAATCACCCATCTATCACGCCATGACCATTCGCCTATCTATAATCATCCTCACCTGGAATCAGCGCGATGTGCTGCATCGTTGCCTCGACTCGCTCATGCCTGCCATCGAGGGCATCAGCCATGAGGTGATAGTGGTCGACAACGGCTCTTCCGACGGCTCGTTGCAGATGCTCGAGCAGTCGTTTCCCGAGGTTACGGTCATAGCCAATGCCGAAAATCGCGGCGTGGCTGCCGCTCGCAATCAGGGCATCACTGCTTCTACGGGTCAATACATCCTCATTCTTGACAACGACACCGTGGTCAATGCCGAAGCCATCGAAGGAATGTTGGCTTATCTCGAGCAGAATCCTCAATCTGGCATTGTGGCTTGCCGACTGCTCAACGAGGACCACACGGTGCAAAACAGTATGAAGCCTTACCCGGGGCTGATACAAAAAATGCGAAATGTGCTGCGCCTTACCACGAGCACCACTCGCTTCCGCACCGACGAGCATGGCGTGATATATCCCACCTATGTGATAGGCGCTTGCCAGATGTTTCCACGCCTGCTTATCGACACCATCGGTCTTCTCGACGACAACATTTTCTACGGCCCAGAAGACGCCGATTTCTGCCTACGCGCCACCCAAGCGGGTTATAAGGTGTGCTATCTGCCACACATCTGCATCGAGCACTTGCACCGCCGCATCACTTCGCATAGCCTGCTCTCGCCTATGGCTCGCCGCCACGCTCGGGCGCTGCTCTATTTCTATAGCAAGCACCACCGATGGCTCTAACAGTTTATCTCCAACCTTTCACCACTTTATTAGAAAAAAATATTACTATAAGAGTGCAATAGTATAAAGGAAAATAGTTATCTTTGCAGTGAAAAAATTCAAGGTTATTGTCCTTTGTATATAGGCAACAATTGAATCATTTTTTAGTGTGAAAGATTTTATTCACTTTTTATATATTTAACAAATGGTAAATTATAAAGATCTTGGCCTCGTAAACACTCGCGAAATGTTTGCTAAGGCTGTTGAAGGCGGTTATGCAATTCCTGCTTTCAACTTCAACAACATGGAGCAACTTCAAGCTATCATCAAGGCTGCTTCTGAAACCAAGTCTCCGGTTATCCTTCAAGTATCGAAGGGCGCTCGCAACTATGCTAACGCAACTCTCCTTCGCTACATGGCTCAAGGAGCTGTTGAATACGCTAAGGAACTTGGCTGGGCTAAACCACAAATCGTGCTTCACCTCGACCACGGCGATAGCTACGAACTTTGCAAGGACTGCGTTGACTGCGGTTTCTCTTCTGTGATGATTGACGGTTCTCACCTTCCTTACGAAGAAAACATCGCCCTCACCAAGAAGGTTGTTGAATATGCACACCAATTCGACGTGACTGTTGAAGGCGAACTCGGTGTATTGGCTGGCGTTGAAGACGAAGTATCGAGCGACCACCACACCTACACCAACCCTGAAGAAGTAGTAGACTTTGCTACTCGCACCGGCTGCGACAGCTTGGCTATCTCTATAGGCACATCGCACGGTGCTTACAAGTTCACTCCGGAACAATGCACCAAGGACGAAAACGGCAAGCTCGTTCCTCCTCCATTGGCATTTGATGTTCTCAAGGCTGTTGAAAAGGAACTTCCCGGTTTCCCAATCGTGCTCCACGGTTCTTCTTCGGTTCCTCAAGACGAAGTTGAAACTATCAACAAGTACGGTGGTGCTCTCAAGGCTGCTATCGGTATTCCTGAAGAATGGCTTCGTGAAGCTGCCAAGAGCGCTGTTTGCAAAATCAATATCGACTCTGACAGCCGCTTGGCTATGACTGCTGCCGTTCGCAAAGTGTTCGCTGAAAAGCCAGCTGAATTCGACCCACGCAAGTACCTCGGTCCAGCTCGCGACAACATGGAAAAACTCTACAAGCACAAAATCATCAACGTGCTCGGTAGCGACGGCAAGGCTGAATAATATTGCATTATTCAACTATTGAATACATCTAAGATGGGAAAAATTCTTTTCGGAGGATTTCTCCCATCTTTTTTTTCATTCCGCCAGTAAACAAAATCGACTTCCAACGGCACCTGCCACACAACAAAATTTGTCTATATCAAATCATTGACTCACAACATTGTAGACACATATTTCAAGAATACTTTTTGCATATATTACAAGAAATGTTGTCTAATCCAAACTATTTTTGTAATTTTGCATCACCAATCAAGGTAGCGGGATGTAGCTCAGTCCGGTTTAGAGTACTCGTCTGGGGGGCGAGTGGTCGCAAGTTCGAATCTTGTCATCCCGACAATGGCACCGATTATCTGTCCAACACGATATCGGTGCTTTTTTATTACACTTACATTAATATAAACAACAGCTATGTCGCTTATCAGAGTATTACTATCAATTATCTTTCCGCCGTTGGCAGTGTTCGACCGCGGATGCGGCTCAATACTCATTGTCCTCATCCTCACGCTTTGCGGATGGGTGCCAGGCGTTATTGCAGCCCTGGTTATCCTTAACAAACGATGATTATTGGCATATAGGTCATTTCGGGTGCTAAAATCGCCATAACTCTATGGTCTACAACGAGTTAATGAAGTTTAAAAGTTTTCAAGATACATTTGATGCGAGCA